>QMWE01000045.1 GCA_003661465.1 Hadesarchaea archaeon | reverse complement strand
CGCCCGGTCTGACCTTTCCCAGTACGCCGTTCATGTTCGCGCCATCATAGTAGAGAAGTCCTCCGGCCTCATGGACGACCTCCGCGATCTCCAGTATTTCGTCCTCAAACAGACCCAGCGTGTTGGGGTTCGTGAGCATCAAAGCGGCAGTCCGGTCGGAAACTGCTGCTTTTAGTGCTTCTAAGTCCACCCTCCCACGGTTATTGGAGGGAATTATGACAACATGAAAACCAGCCATGGCACCGCTCGCGAAGTTAGTGCCGTGGGCCGAGTCCGGAATTATAACATCCGAGCGGTCCTCCCCCCTAGAACTGTGATACGCGCGTGTCAACAACATGCCGAGCAGCTCACCATGTGCCCCGGCAGATGGATGAAGACATACGCGAGAAACTCCACCTATTTCAGATAAGAAATGCTCCAAACGGTACATTAGTTCAAGTGCACCTTGAACTGTGTCCTCATCTTGATCTGGATGGATAAAGGCTGCCTCCTCCGAAGCCGCGAGTTCATCACATATCTTTGGGTTGTACTTCATGGTGCACGACCCTATCGGGTAAAAAACGAGATCGACGCCGTAGTTCATCTGAGATAACCTAGTATAATGTCTTACCACCTCCGGCTCGGACAACTCCGGCAACTCCAACGAATCGCGGATAAGTTCATCGGGAATCTCCGGCCTCGCAGGAAGCTTCTGTGGTAAACGAATTCCTTTGCGATCTTTGCTGGAAAGCTCGAACACCAGAGGTTCCAAACGGTCACCGCGAGCCCACCTAGCCTGGTGATAACTCATATTCATCACTTCACGATTCGGGATGCTGCCTCCAGCAAAAGATCGATATCTTCCTTTGTGTGAATCTCGGTCACGCACAAAAGAGATGTCTCTCCTAGCTCGGGAAACTCTTTTTTTAACGTTTTTCCTCCATGAATCCCGTGTTTTAGGAGTTCTCTGTTGAACTTTTCTATCGAAAGCCCAGGTCTCTCACATCTCAGGGTGAATTCATTAAAGTGAGGCGAGTCGAACACAGGTGCTTCCAATCCATCGATCCGATTCAGTCCATCCATTGCATACTTGGCGTTAGCTGCACATGTTTCCGCTAGATCTCTAAATCCCGTGGGTCCGAGCGAAGCTAGATAGATCGCTGCAGCTACTGCGCAGAGCGCCTCGTTTGAGCAAATATTAGATGTAGCTCGCTCACGACGAATGTGCTGTTCCCGCGTCTGTAGAACCATTGTATACCCCCAAGTTTCTCCGTTTCTCGTCGTGGTCATTCCAACAAGCCTCCCTGGAAGCTGCCGTATCAGCTTTTCATCATCGCGACATGCAAATATCCCCAAAGCAGGCCCACCGAAGTTTACTGGATTGCCCAGTGGTTGTCCCTCCCCAACGACGATATCGGCTCCGTAGTCCCCAGGCGCTTTGATTATTCCCAGCGAAATCGGATTTACTCCGACGACGAACCTAGCTCCGACCTTATGTGCTATCTCTGCTATTTCATCAACACGGGTCTCCAAAAATCCCAAGTAACTTGGATTTTCTATATAAACTCCAGCAGTGTCTTCATCGACTTCTCGGCGAAGTTTTTTCAGGTTAAGCTGTCCCGTATCTTTTTCGGGCTCAATTTTGACTATCCGCAGGTGTGCGCCCGACGTATAATTCTGCAGTACGGAAAGACGATCCCGTGAAATTATCTCCGGAACGATGAACTTCCGTCTGCCCGTAACACGAGCACACATGAGAGCGGCCTCTCCAAGCGCTGTTGCCCAATCATACATCGAAGCATTTGCAACATCAAGACCCACGAGCTCGCAGATCATGCTCTGAAACTCGAACAGCGCCTGAAGTACTCCTTGGCTTACTTCCGCTTGATAAGGTGTGTAAGAGGTCAAAAACTCTGAACGATGAATCACTGAACGAACATGAGAAGGTACGTGATGAGGCCATACACCCCCACCCAAAAACGTTGGCATACGTGTAAACGGTTTATTCTTCGATAAGATGGACGAAAGATGTCGCCTGACCTCAGGCTCCGACATGGGTGGTGGTAGACGGAGTTCTCGATCTAATTTTATCTCTTGAGGAACATCCGCGAAAAGTTCTTCAATATCTTTTATTCCAACCTCGTCCATCATTTGCTTTCGGATTTTGGATACGTTTGGAATATACTGATGAACCATCTAAATCAGTTCACTTGATCTTTTTTATGTATTCAATGTAATTTTTAGAGTCCATCAGTTTCTCGAGCTCCGCCTCAAGGGAGCTTGGTTCAAGCACACATATCCATCCATCATCGTAGGGGCTGCTATTGACAAGTTCCGGTTTATCCGCAAGAGAAGAATTTACTTCTTTGACCACTCCGCTCAGTGGGCTGTAAACAACTGAAACCGCCTTGATCGACTCAAGCGTTCCAATTTCCATATCACTTGTTTTGGGCTCGGCTACTTGCCTAATTCGTTTTCCGACATCGGGTAATTCAACATACACGACGTCTCCTAGTTTTTTCTGTGCGTAATCTGTTACCCCGACGCGGACTAATGCTCCCTCCACTTTGGCCCACTCATGTTCCCGAGTGTAATAAAGCCCTTCGCGAACCAAGTGCTCTCCATCCACTGCCAAACACCACGCAAAAAACTTGTATTCAAAAATTTAACTTTATCGCCGAAGTCTCCTTCCGAGAGGAAAGGGATGAGAGGTGAATTTTTTCTATATAAAGAACCCCCGGCTAAATACATGAGGGATGAGTCAATGCTATCGTACAGGTTCCGTCTTTACCCATCAAAAACAAGTCCCGTCGTTGAAGCAGAAAAGCTCCCTGCGAAAGCTAGGAGTAGTTCACAGGTTGCCTAACTCATTTTGAATAACCTTGAGGTCATCAGACGTTGGTCTTCTCGGATAATTATAAAGGGGACCACGAGGGGACTCATTGTAAAATGGACGATTACAATGTGGACAGCCAGATGTCCTGAACGGTTCACCGGACCTCACAATTCTTTTTAACGCTTCTCGATCCATGCCAAAATCCGCCAAGCGGCCATTTAAAAAACGCATTTGCTCCACTCTCTTCTTTCCGCTGACTATCAAAAATCTAGATAGCTGAATTTTACGATAGCTTGTGATGTCCGGAGGTCTCTTAGAATAAAGGGGTGTACCCGGAACGGGTGTAAACGCAAATAATCCAACGGTTATACCCATATCGTGTAAAAATTGAATTGTCCTGATCATTTCTTCTTCACTTTCTCCAAGTCCCACGATAAGATGCGTCGTGACAAAATTACCGAAGACGATCCGCGCTTGTTTCAGCGCTTTGATATGCCCATCCCAAGTATATCCATCGCCTTTCACACGTTTGAATAACTCTGGAGTCGCTGCGTCCAATGCTATACTAATTCGTTCTACCCCGAGACGCGCCAGCTTCCGGAAATCTTTAGATCTCAATGGCTGACACGATACAGATATGGGGAGAGAAGATGCCTTTTTCATGTGAGTCACTAGTTCGCAAAGCTCATCGACAACTCCCGGAAAGTTAACCGCTTGAATGCATATACGATTAAATTCATGCGAATGTTTATTCAATGCTTCAATGACTTTTTCTAATCTACAGTGGGACCATATAACCCGAGAAAGCCTTCGTATATCTGACGTGCTCTCACGAGCCTGAGGACAAAATTTGCAGTTTGCTCTGCAGCGGCCCTCATGATAAGTCAAAAAGTGTGCTGTTGTGGGGCGAACTTCAAGTTGTCCCTCCCACATGCCTAAAACGACTCCAGTGCCAAAAGCTACCCTGACACGTTCGATCATTTAATCTCCCACCCAGCTACTCGGAACCGAACAGCACATGTCGATCTTTTTTATCTGAAGTCCCAGTTTCCGTGCTGCTTCAACGGTTTCTTCACTTGGCATTTCTATCCTATCAATCCCAGAATGTAATGCTTGGAGTTCGAACTTAACTCGTCTGCCGTCGCGGGGTCTCATGCAACCAAGTGCTAGAGTTGTTTTTGGGAACTTCAACCTGGCCTCCGCAATTAGTTCTCCAACCGATTCTGGTGTTGGTCCCTCAACATGTTCAAAATCAGTTCCTTTGGTAGGCATTAAAATTAGAAAAACTAACCCTGAAGATCCTACTTCTGCTGCAATTTCTAGTGCCCTTCGTTCACCTTTCATCTTTCCGGCATGCAGACCCAAGCATATGTGGGGAACCACATGGGGGATCGAACGCTTTAGCGCCCGAAGCGAACGTCTATAGTCCTCGATTGTTCGGTCCACGCCCAACACAAATCTAATAGTCTCGTTGTCTCCAACCAGATCAAAATTGGCCAAATCTACACCCGCTCGACCTAACTCGCGTGCAAGCCAACTAGGAGTCAAACCCGTGTGAGTACTGACGAACAGTTCAGTTTCTTTCTTTACCTGTTCGATCACATCAAGAAATGGTTCGAACGGGACATAACCTTCAGCATTGTACCCCCCACTTAAAAGTAATCCACGTGCTCCCGTAGAATAAAGTTTTTTGCAAATCCTGAGAAACTGTTCCGGTGTGGAGCACGGAATCATATGTTTGAGATAGTGGCGGCCACAATGCTTGCATTGGAGGGAGCACTCCACTCCAGTAACGGAAAGCGTTGGATAGCGAGGGTGGGGATAACAAGCATAAAATGTACGGTCAGAACCCAACTTCACTTTAAGGGCATCGGTCTGGATATTTGTCACCTAGTTTTATTTTTGTTTAATAGTTTTGAGTAAGTTTGCCCATGTAATAGCTTAAATAATTTCCAAATAACTGATAAAAGGTATTGGATGAATCTGGAAAAAAATAGAAACAAGGGATTATCTGCCATTAATTTATTATTGGTTATTTTTATCATAGGATGCGTCGTTTTATCCTTGTTTGTTGTCATTAGCTACCCCGAGATGGAACCAAGCTCAGGAAACGAGGTAGGATCACTACTCATCACAGGTGTTTCTCCGGTAGCTGCTGGAGAGTCAAGCCAGATAATCGTGCGAGCGTTCGACAAAAATGGGAATCCAATAAGCGGCGCAGATATCTCGCTTTTCTACTCAATATTGAACAGCCGAGAAAGTTGGAATATTGCCCTCCCACTAACGGATTTAGGGGACGGGAGATATTCCTCCACTCTGACCACCCAGTGGGCAAATAATTATGTCATCACCGCTCGGGCCAATGGCACATCGATTAGAACCTCCACCGAAATTACGGTATCCCCCGGAAAAGCTACTGACGTGGTAGTGATCTCTGATTACCCGAATCCTGTTTCAGACTTGTATACCTCGATCTTGACATTTTATTTTATTGACCAGTATGGGAACATAGTGCCGCGAGAAAGTGTTGATCCACAAGTTGAGTCAACGCTCGGGTATGTTGGAGAAACTTTACCGTTGCAATCCCACCCAGATGACACATTTACGGTCAGCATCGATGCCGACAATTGGGGAACTGCAGAGGTAAATATAACGGACAAAAATACAGGGGCACACGTGTCCAAAGAGGTGGACTTCAACCCTGTCTATGTTGACCTCACTTATGAGCTGTTAGACCCAACGATCGAATTCCTCGCTCAAGAAAATTTAGAATTTGTCAGCTACGGGGACCGGCAGGCCATTTCGCTGAACATCGGAATATTTTCCCCACCGGAAATCGGGACACTCGGGGAATATGAGGTAAAGGTGGAATATGACGCGTCATCATTAAATATTGTAAATGTGACAGACCCCGATCCAGATGACAACTTTGCGGGACCAGAATGGTGGGTATACGAAAACATCATCACGCTAACGGCTTCGGGCAATGCGATGAAGGCCGGGACAAATATCGCCCGTCTTTTGTTTGAACCGTGGGAGTGGGCAAAGCAGAAGGGACTGAACTTTATTATCTGGATCGAGCGTCTCTGGAATGAATCACTAGAGTCCGTTGAACTTCCTCCTGGCATGGTAGTGGAAAACGGAAAAATATTTGAGAAATTGTTTGTCCCTGTTAAAATTTGGATCGTAGATAATGTAAGAGACGAGGAGGAAATACTGGAAATTGCTGAACTCACGGAGAACATTTACAACATGAACTCAAAGGCGTGCAGGTTTAAATATTGGTTTATTTTCTTGACCGAAATAAATCACATCTCTGAAAACGAATGGAAAACAAAGGTGCCCACTGGACATATTGAAGGAGATGACCCCGGCGATCCTTGGTACCCGGAACCCAACGCTGACAATCAACGCAGAAACCTTGTGAATCAGAACAAATGGGAAAGATGGATAAATATCTACTGGTTACCAGACAACTCATTTGGAGAATTTGGGTGGTACAAAGAAAATGTAATTTTTATCGACAATGCAAATGAGGGCAAGGATAATCATATAACTCTGGCCCATGAACTAGCTCATCTACTCAGTGGAGGGAAAGTCGAAGATCCGGTTACTCCAACAGAAAAAAGCCAGGGAGCGGACAACTACTGTAATTTAATGGCATATGACTTCAACAAAAGTCACGAGAATCTCACGGTCGAACAAACGAAACTTATAGAAAATTGGATAGACAGTCATTCAGAACAACGTCCGGGGACCCATGGGGGAGGCAGGATTATCAAGCCTGTACCGTACTAAACCGAATTTAACGTTTCCTGAGCCATTCCGGTGACATATATTTTGTTTTAAGGTCTTCTGCCAGCGAAAGTTCGTCATCCGTCAAGTCACCGTCTTCGAATTTGACCTTCAGGGCATCGCCGAATCCATCTTTCATGGCCATCATTACCTCCTCAAGATCTAATTTTCGTCCTAATTCTCGTTCAATTGTCGTCACCCGTTCAAAAACCGAGGTTATGAATTTGTCAGATATTTTTTCATGGCTAACCTTCAGAAGTTCAAACATTTTACGTATGTCTGGAGAGATGAGCACGGTCCCATGTTGTAGTACTGAGCCCCACCGGCGTGTCTGGGCGCTGCCTGAAATCTTTTTCCCGCCAACTTGAACATCATTCATCGGTCTAAATTCAGCTTGTAGACCAAGTTTCTGAAACCCACGTACTAGTCCTCCACATATGAGCTTGTAGGATTCGATGATATCAAGGGGAAGATCATCTTGCCCGCACACAACGCTGTAGGTCAGCTCTCCGTCTTGATCATGAAAAACGGCCCCTCCCCCAGTAATTCGTCTCACCACGTCCACACCATATTCTTTTGCCACGTCCAGATTTACCTCACGTTCAACGCTTTGAAAACATCCGAGAGATACCGCTGATGGTGACCAGCGCCAAAAACGAAGTGTATTTGGAGACCTCCCCTCCGAGTTCAACTTCAACAACGCCTCGTCGATTGCCATGCTCATAAAGGCATCGTCGACCCGTAGAGGTAATATCCTCCATCTTTTCATTTACCCGCCGCCTGTAAGATGGCTTTGACCCAATGTTCTGGTTCCAGCATTGGCGTTTTCGTGCCGGTTGAGGTGTAAAATTTTTTCACGATTG
>QMWE01000044.1 GCA_003661465.1 Hadesarchaea archaeon | reverse complement strand
CGGAACGGTCATCTCCAAAAACCGGACTCTGGCCACCCACGTTTTCATTCCCCCCGCCCCCCGGGGCACCCTGTTTCTCATCCACGGATACTTCGACCACACCGGCACCTTTTCGAAACTGATTTCCGCCGCCCTTTCGAACCACTACGCCGTTGTCTCGTGGGATCTCCCGGGGCATGGACTTTCCTCCGGCGACCGCACCGACACAGGGTCCTTTGATCTGTGTGCTCGGCAATTTGTGGATATTGTCCAACGCTCCGAGAGCCTCCTGCCTCAGCCCTTCTACCTCATCACCCACAGCACAGGCAGTTCCATCGCCATCGAATACATGTACAACACGTCAAGCAATGCATTCGATCAAATCGTTTTTCTTTCGCCCCTCATTCGTCACGCGCACTGGGGCTTGGGGAAATTCGGCTACACCATAGGCAAGCCCTTCACCCAAACCGTCCGTCGGCGCGACAAGAAAAACAGTTCCGACGAAGCCTATCTGGCCTTTACCAAACAAGACCCCCTGCACAGCGGAAGCCTCTCTTTTGAATACCTGAAAGACCTCTACCGGTGGGAAAAACAGACTCGGGACAATCCTGTATGGCCAGGGTCCCTCCTCATCATTCAGGGCGACCGCGACACCGTGGTTGACTGGAAATACAACCTCAAGTTTCTGCGTGCAAAGGTCGCGCACCCCGAAATCCACCTCATACCCGGTGCCCACCATCAACTGGCCAACGAGCGCACAGCAATTCGCAAACAGGTCTTCGACCTCATCTTCCAATCTCTGGAAGGGAATGGATGTAAACCAACAAAAGGAGAAACCCCATGAAAAGAATCATGATCCCCCTCGCCACCTGCCTGATCGCCAGCATGGCTTCCGCCGAAGTGAGCCTGACCACCGACTTTGCCTCAGCCTATGTTTTTCGTGGAGCAACCCTCAACGATAGCTTTGTGGTTCAACCGGGATTTGCCGCCACCGGACTCGGCCTTCCCGAAAAGTATGGCATGGTTCTTTTTGGGGTCTGGGGAAACTATACCCTCAGTGACTATGGGAGTTCGGAGGGATCGAATTTTTCAGAAATCGACTGGTATGGAGCCTATTACCTTCCATCGCTTGCTACCGGCCTAAACCTCTCGATTGGCTACACGGAATATACCTATGGGTCGGGTAGCGGGGTGAATGTGTCCGGAACCAGCGAGGCAGAAGTGAATTTGGAGGCGGCCTATGAAATCGCCGGTGCATCGATTGGCATACGCTACAACCAAGGAGTGGGCGGTGTGGTTGGAACCTCCGCCTATACCGAGCTAACCTTGGGATACGGCGCCAGTTTCACCACCAACCTAAGCGGTTCCGTTACCGCTCACGTCGGCTACGCCGCTCCGGACGCTGGGCCATCTGGCTTCCAGATGTACGACATCGGCGGAAGCCTCCTGTACGCTCTCAATGAAATGTGGGGAGTCAATGCCTCCCTAACCTACATCGGCCAAGGCGACGAAGATGTGCTCCCCGATGGCCTCTACGGATACGATGTGAACTTTGTTGGAAAAATCGGACTCTCGTGCGCCCTATAATCTTCCTTTAGACCACGGCACAAAATGAACGAAAAATCGGCATGAAAAAAGAGGAAACGATGAAATCCAAGAACCCCATCCTTGAGTATACCGCGGGCAAATTAAAACCTCGGCTAACGGTTGCGGATACCCTGAAGATTCTCGTCGGGGCCTCCATGCTGGCGATTCCAACCGCACTTACCGAAGAGGTTTGGAATTTAGGCAAAGAGCTTTCCTGGGTCAATATTACCGTCATGTTGGTGGTGGAGTATGTCATTATCGCAGCGTTCATTATTCTCGAATCCTATAAGGATCATCAAAAAGTGTATCTTCGCGAGGGCACCAAACGGGTAGTGGCGATTCTACTTTTATCCGGCGGAATCGTTGGACTCTTTTTGGCGCTGGCCGGGCAGATGCCCTTGCTTACCGACACCAGTGTCGCCTTCAAAAGAGTCATCATTGGTATGTTGCCCGCATCCATGAGCGCCACCGTACTCGACTCACTAGACTAGTGTGCTGCTTCGCAAATGCACCACATCACGGAGGGAAGGTCTACGACCATTCCAGCCCTACAAGCTACCCCCGAGAACACCGAGCCCCAGCTCGGCATAACGCGAAGGAACGAAAACAAGAGAACCGATAACAACCAGCCACAATTTGTCGGCTTTGCCGAACAACAAAAAAGCGCCCCCAGCATCAACTGGGTGCGCTTTCTCTTGGGGGCGATTAAAGCCTATTTTGGGAAGAGGAACTGGAGCTGAAGCCGGAACTGCCAATCGGCGCCGAAGGTTGGGGAGACCACGTTTTTATAGGCATGTGCCTGAAGATTCATCGGTTGCTTTCCAATTTTAAAGATCTTGCCCGCGCCGGCACCTAGGGGAACCGTCCACGTATCCGAGCTGCTGGCTTCCCAGTTGGCCGTCATGATCGGAGAGGTCGAGAGATACCAACCCTTGGGCAGGTTGTAGTTGATGAAATATTGCCACGTAAACAGATGCACATCATCCCCGCTTCCACCAAGAGAAATAACATCGCTAAACAACGATCCAATCACCCAGTGGCCGGGCATCGTCAACACCACCAAAGCGGGACCCGCACTCCATTTTTCCGAACCCAGCACCCGGTTCGATGCCGTTGGAAGAACCACGGCCGGCCCCACGCCCCAAGTTACCTTGCTGGCGGCCGCTGGCGAAAAGAAGGCCGTAAAGTTAAGGTCGCCCACTCCATCCACGCGCCCGTTCCCTCCGGTCAATACGTCAGGTTGCGAGATTACAGGCAGAATGGTTCGGGTGATGACATTCCAGTTTTCTGAGATTGCAAATGGATAGACGGGCTGAATATTTAAAACATTCTGGGTTTCGTCATTCGGACCGATCCCAGTATTGATATTGTCTTGTAGGGGCAGGCTAATCATATTGGCAATGGGGTTTTGTGCCGCTTTGGCCAGATCGGATGTCTCCCTCTTTGCATTGGAAATCTCCACGACATCCCGAAAGACCCCTTTCCGTGGTATAGGCTCCTTTGCGCCGTGTGTAGCCGATAGTCCTGCTAACAGTGCTCCTGTGATGAATCTTGATAATTTCATGTTTTCATTCTCCTTTTTGAATTGCTGGAAGAGTAGAGCATAATTGCCTCGTTTGCTATCCGCTCTGCGCATACAAGCCCTGCATCGCTATATGAGATTTCGCCGGTGTAATATTCAAAATTTGGTCATACTCCGCGTTGGAAAATTTCCCTTTAAGAGCCCTTCCCTGAGCAATATATCGACGGCGTCCGCATATCATCTTTTTTGTCAGGTTGGAGTTTAGATACTCAACCCTTGCCCAGTTGGAGTGCGATCTAGGACTTCTTAATGCTAAATCTTAAAAAGCCCGCAATCAAAATCCGTTCATTCCTGTTCAAATGCTTGCCCTTGCGCGATGAGGTGTTACCTTTTAGATGCTTCTTTCCTTTGTTTAGTAGATAAGAAGAAAGGTTTATTTTGGTATGGGGCACTAGACTTCCAATCTAGGGTATTTTAATTTATAGCCTATCAAACCAATTTTTAATGAAATGGGGAAAAGAAACTATATTGATGAAGCGCGGCTCCAGATGCCGGATCTGCCGAGCGACTATGTTCCGCGGGTAGCTCTTTTTTCCAGCTTGGGCGCAAATGCCAAAAAACCCCTGACGTTGGTCTGCGCAGGGGCAGGGTTCGGCAAGAGCACGCTAATCAGTGGCTGGCTACGCCAAGTACCACATCAGTCGGTCTGGATTTCGGTCCAAGAGGAACACAACGACCTCCGCGCCTTCCTCTCCCTCCTCGTTGAAGCGGTTCGGCAGGAGTTTCCAATGCTTGGAAAGACCATGCTTCCCCTATTGCAAATTTCGCCCCTGCCGCCCGTCAACTATCTGGCGGTTGAGCTAAAAAACGAGCTTGGGAAGCTTCCCAACCCGTTTTTTCTAGTGCTCGACGACCTCCATCTAGTGAAGAACCCCTCCACCTTCAAGCTCCTCCAAACATTGCTAGATCCCCCGCTGAAAAAACTCCATCTCTACATCATCTCCCGCAAGACTCCCCCCCTGTCCCTTTCCAAGCTTCGGATGAAGGGAGGGGTAAACGAAATCGGCCCCCAGCAACTCCGGATGGCTCCAGAAGAGATGGACGCTTTTTTATCCAGCAATCAAACCAAGCAGATCGACTCATCCATCCGCTCGCTCGTGCAGGAGCGCTCGGAGGGGTGGATGGCCGGATTGCGACTGTTCAAATTGCAGCTTTCATCGGATTTCGAAGGATTCCGCATGCTTGTGGAGGCGGGGCGCACCGACCAAGTTTTCGACACCTATTTTCTGGAGGAGATTCTGGGGCACTGCAACGAGGAACATCTCGATACATTGCGAAAGATTTCCATCCTCTCCCATTTTCATCCCGATCTAGCCGATGCACTGACCGACTGTCCCAAGGGGCTAAAAGGCCGGGAAATCATCGATTATCTACTGGCAGAAAACCTGTTTATCATTGTTTTGGATCGGGGAAATGAGTGGTATCGCTTCCACCACCTTTTCCATACACTGCTTCGCAAAGAGCTGGAAAAAACAGTCCCTCCAAAAATGCAAAGGCAGCTCCATGAACGGGCAGCCCGATGGTATGGGAAAAACGGCATGGTCGAAGAGGCGCTTTCCCATGCGAAAAAGGCCGGGGAGCATGACTGGGCGGCTCGCCTGCTGGCCGATCAGTTTTTCCGAGTCCTGGAACAAGACCAAGATCATTTGCTGGAAAATTGGCTGTCCCAAATCCCCGAGCGGTTTATTCAAAAATCCCCGATGCTACAAATTGTTCGGATGTGGGTTTTAAAGGATCGCGAGGCCTTCCACCTCTTGCCCGAATTGCTGGAAAGCTTGCTCCAAAGGAGTTCGGACCTCGATGGGGAGCTACAGGCGTACGCCCTCTTTTTTCAAGGAATTGTCCAGTTTTGGGGCGGATTGCTTGAGCCGAGTGCCCAAAGCTTCAAGAAAACCTTGAACTTGTTATCGCCCCCCAAACACACCGGTATTTTAGGTGAAACCCAAGTCTACTACGCTACCGCCATGCAGATGCTGGGCAAAGGAAACAAGGTGGTGGACGAAATAGAAAAAAGACTGTTATGCGAAAACCTACCCCCTAACTATCAGCTCAAATTGGTTGGAGCCCTCCTGTTCCAAACCATGTTTGCCGGGAAGCTGAAAGAGGGATTGCACTTGGTCAATCGACTGAAACGGATTAGCGCGGGGGCGAACAATCCATTCATTGAGACTTGGGCTAACTATATTTTGGGCAATATCCATCTTCGACAAAACCGGCTCGAACGGGCAAAAGATGCTTTCTCTAGCGCGTTGCAAAGGCGTTATATAATGGACTTGGTTTCTCCTGCAGATTGTTTTGCCTCCCAGTTGCTGACGCTCCAGGCCAAGGGGGACACCGAGGAATTCCAAAGCGTCCTGCAGGATTTCCAAAAATTTATCTGGGAGCAAAATAATCCCCTTTTCAGGATGTGGTTCTATTCCATACAGGCACGCCTCGCGCTTCGGCAAAAGGAGCTGCCCCGCGCGGAACGCCTTTTCCAACAGGTGGAACTTTCGGACGACACGCATAACTTTCTCTTTTGGATCGAGGATCCACGCGTCACCCATTGCCGCCTGCTTCTGGCCCGAAATACCGTCCAAAGCCTGGAAGAAGCGGGGGGGCTGCTGCAAAAGCTTTTGCACCATGCGCAAGAGACCCATCATGTTCTCCTGACGATCGAGCTACGGATCCTCTCGGCGATTCAGGAAAAGAAAAGGGATTGCGAACCGAAGGCCGTTGCCCATTTGGAAGCGGCGATCCAGCTTGCCGCCCCCGGCGATCTGTTTTATCTGTTTGTCGAAGTGGGCGACGAGCTTGAACCGTTGCTTCCAAAGACAGCTCTCAAGTTCCAATCCTTGGAATTTTTCGGCGAGTTGCTGGGGCGTATTCATCCTGCCCGCTTGCCCCAAGTGAGCGAAAAGCTGACCAACCGGGAGATGGATGTGCTGACCCTGTTCGAGCAGCGCCTGACCAACCAGGAGGTGGCCGACGAACTGTGCATTTCGGTGGCCACCGTAAAGCGCCACGCTATTTCCATCTATCGGAAACTCGGAGCCAAAAACCGCAGGGACGCCGTGCTCAAGGCCGTCCGGGAAGGGATTCTCGTGCTGATGTAGGATTCCCCGCAAGAGCCATCTACACCTTTTTTGCACCTTTTCCTTCATTGCCCAAACCATACTTTCTCCCTTACCTTTTGCATGTAGTACGAAAAAGGTTTTAATTAACAAGGAGAGTCACATGAGCAACAGAGAGAACATCGAAGAAAAATGGGGATTTGAAGAGGGAACGATTAGTCCCTCCGGAAGTTTGGCGTTTATGCAACTTTCCAATAATGACCGCGTGATTGCGGCACAAAAGTATGGTGGATTGCATGAGGATAGCGGCGAGGTGGAAATTTCCTTTTTTGGAATGTGTGCCTTTAAAATCACATCGCCTAAAGGTATCGAAATTGTGATTGATCCTTGGCGGAATGCGCCGGGATTTGGCGGATACTGGTTTTTGATTGATTTCCCCATTACGCGCTGCGACATCGCGTTGTGTACGCATGGACACGGGGATCACGACGCGCTTCATCGCCTCGATGCTGCGATGGTTCTAGATCGCATGGGCGGAATCTTCGAACTCGGCGATGTAAAAATTACAGGTATTTTGGACAAGCATATGTGTGAGCCACAAAATGATTTGTATACCTCCAAGATGATGATGGAGCTGTTTGGTAAAAAAACCACACCGCCCAACGAAAATATGGAGTGGTGCAATACCATGTTCCTGATCGAGATCGGTGGATTGCGTATCTTGCACTGGGGCGACAACCGTCAGAATCCACCGGATGATGTATGGGATATGATGCAGGATATTGATATCGCTCTGCTTCCCGTGAGTGATGATGGACATATTTTAACCCCACGGTGGGGTAAAAAAATTGCCAAAAAGCTGAATGCAAAAGTTGTTATTCCACACCACTACTATATTGATGGATTAAATCTGGCCAATGCAGGATGGGAGCTACCTGCGATTCAGTTCACCCGGATGATGGATCATACCTTGTTGGATTCACATACGATTCGGTTGAGTCCTGAAAAGATCAGCGATTACAAGCAACATGTCATGTATTTTGGCGAGCACACCCTAACTGATATTTTCAAGTGGGAGCCCCCTACCTATGAGGGGGAAAATGTGCCTTTGCCAGAACCCGCCAAAGCATGGGAGCGGTTTAAACCATCCAACGGGGATCATTATTAAAATTTGACGAGGAGAAGAAAATGGAAAATACGGAAAAACAACCTGCTCCCGTAATCGGAAGCACGAAAAAACCGGAACGCGGCCCGATGCCTCGCATCGTGCAGGTGGGCGATGTGGCCTATGCCCAAAACAAAAACAACACGCGAATTATCGCGGCGCACTAT
>QMWE01000043.1 GCA_003661465.1 Hadesarchaea archaeon | reverse complement strand
TGGATGAAAGAAATCGGATCTTCAAATCCGGTACATATTAGTAAATACGAAGTCTGGAAGAGATTTGGATTTTGTCCACCAAGAACCACGTTGAAACAGAGACTAATGATGCTTTCCGGAGAGCTAGATCCTGAAATCTTCTACGGAAATCGAATGTATACTTGGTAAAAAAAGTGGCGACGGGCACGTCCGCGGTTGACGTTTTCCCCGCACGTCGGTTGCTGACCCCAAGCTCCGTCCCATTGACTACCAGCGCCGTACGTCCTCCCTACCGCTGCTACCTTCCGGTCCTGGCGGGGTTCGAGAGACGAGGGCGGTTCTCCCCAACCCTACAGCTGGGGCCCCGCCGCCGCCGACCCAGTAGGATGGGACATCCGCGCCGGAAATCAGGCCGCCGTGCGGTTCCAACGCCGTCCGCAGACTTCGGCCCACCGTGAACCCCATTTGTGGTCACAGGGGAGGGGTAGCCCCCCGCCTAGCCCGTCGCCGTACCAATTTTGACCCGGGAGAGATAAGGGTTTTTTGTTTTTGCCCCAACCCGAGTCCCCTGAGAAGCTCACAACTTTTACATATCCTAGATGGAGTGGGTTCTCCACATATCTCACACCTATGCATCCTGAACTCAGATACAGCCCCACTAAGAAACGGTTTCATCCGATCGAACATTCTGAGGATCATGAACTTGGTGTTAGGGTGATTCTCCTCCAGCCGATTCAGAAACTCGCGGATCTCCGTATGCATCCCACCAGCATAAGGACAGTTCCCCAAATGCACTCTGATGCCTTTCAACATCGCATAAATCCCAATTTCTTTCTCCGGAATTTCACGTAACGGCTTTATCCTCGGGACGAACCCCTCTCGGGGGGAATATCTTGGCCCTAAGCGATAAAGTCTAGAGAAATCCGCGCGTATGTAATTGAGCATTATGGCTTGAACCTCATCGTCTAGGTTATGCGCGGTGACCAGTTTATCCGCATCAAGTTCACGAGCTGCTCTGTTCAGCAATAAACGCCGCATTACTCCGCAGTAGGTACATGGGTTGAGCCCCGTCCCCTTCCGTTTTGCTAACCTGACGATTTTATCCAGCGTGAGACCGAAGGCCTGTCTGAAGCTGACGACAAAATGTTCCACCCCCAGCAATTCAGCGTTCTCCTTTGCTATAGAAAGACTTTCATCCCTGTAACCGCTTATCCCCTCATCTATGCTCACCGCCACTACTTCGCAATTTTTCCTCCTGCAGTAATCTACCATGAGATGCATACACGTTACGCTATCTTTCCCCCCGGAAACTGCCACACCTATCCGCTCACCAGGAGAAACTAGTTCATGTTCATTCATCGTCCTTCTAAATCGACGCTCCACGCTTCGGGCCAAGCACCGATCGCAGAGAAACACTCCGGCGTATCTACGATGGTAAACAGCGCGCCGGCCACAAAAACTGCACTTTAGCACTTACCCACCCGTCACGATCGGGATGATCTCGACCACATCTCCGTCTTTCAGATGCTCCTCCTCAGCGACTATCTTTCCATTGATCCTCACGACGACCATTTCTCGGTTCTGACCTAATTGTTTCAGGAGATCCACAACAGCAGCTCGACGACTGAGCCTAATTTCACGTTTTTGTCTCCTACCGATCTCTCTGACCACGATTTCGATGGACATGAAGACCCCTCATATGAAAACCGGCATGAAATTCACCAGCAAGAGCAGCAAGACGACGAACGAGATCGCATTGCTGACCGCCGCAGCCCTCTGTCTTGAACTCACACGTTCAACTGCTCCAGAGATGAGATACCCACCATCCAAAGGTTTCATGGGCAGCAAATTAAAGAGTCCGACGGCAAAGTGGAGAAAAATTAACCATCTCAGCAAATCCACCGCGGACCACGGAACGTGTGCATCATAAGTATACGGATTTATCGCGTAAGTTTTTGGACCCATTATATCAAAAAGGGGATTGAAAACGTAATACAAAAATCCGCTGTGTGCGTAGGTCAGGAGAACGCCCATCATTCCCCTATTTTCGTTTTCCGGATATTGGGTGAGAGTTATCAGAAAGTTTTCTTCTTGACCGTTTCTTTCCACCAGAACCACGACGTTATCACCTTCTTTCGTGTTTTCCATGAATTCGGAAAAATTCTCATATCCCTCTATTACAACCCTGTCAACGGCTACGTTGTCGACGAGGTGACTGAGCTCGAGGAGGCGATCTCCGGGACGCAGGATTCCCCACGAAGCACCCGGTACAACCGTGTTGTCCGCGAGTTGATAGCTTTCCACTGTATCGTACACGTAGACCCCGGGATTCGGCGAGATGGATACCAAAAGGAGACCCAGACATGCGAAAGCAAACAGGATATTCGCAAACGGTCCCGCCCCGTAAACCCGAAGACGTTTTGATATCGGTGCATTTTTCAGCTGCTTTTCATCCTGCTCCACAAACGCCCCGGGGAGAACCACAAACAGCAGGACCCCTGTGGACTTCGTGCGAATCCCCTGAGCTCGCATGACAAATCCGTGGGCGAATTCATGCACGATCAAAACGCTGAACAGCGATACTAGTCCGTAAAACAGAGGGATGGTCACACCGGGTATCGGAATCATCGCTCCGGGTGGTGCCGATTCTGGTTCCTGAATGATAAAAGCAGCGCTCTGTCCGAACATGAACAAGATTACGAGCATGAAGACAAAGCCCATCACCGCCGCAACGGTTCCAAACGTCACCCATCCACGCCTGTATGCCCTCGCAACCCTATCGATAAACCCAAGCCCACGTTTTGTCCGCCATATCAGCATACCTGGGGAGACTGTGATCCCATGTTTTTCCAGCTTGTGCCATCGATTTATCAACCCAACGACATTCCAGAATAGCAAGATCAGAAGAATGGCAAAGAGCACGTCGTCGAACACTTGAAGCACCTCACTCAATAACTATCGGCAAAATTTAAACCCCTGCTCTTCCGGTGTTTTGGTGATGGAACGATTCTATTTAGCGTTGACTACCCTAAAAAATCGTGAAGCCCTGCGACTCGCTGAACACCTAGTCTCGGAAAAGCTCGCCACCTGTGCAAACATGGTTCATAGGGTCGAGTCAACATGCCGATGGAAGGGAAAGATAGAACGGGCAAGAGAGACCATGATGCTGATAAAAACATCAGAAAAGAAAGTTGACCGTTTGATCCACCGGATAAAAGAGCTCCACCCTTATGAACTACCCGAGATACTCGCACTGCGAATAGACCGAGGGTTGGGAGAATATCTCGAGTGGGTCGATAAAAGCCTGAGATAGAGAAGACGAGACCATGACCAAACCCCTCCACGTGGCCGATATCAAGGAGGTCATCTATAGCCAGGAGCACTGGAAACTTTTCAATGAGCTCAGGAAAAAGGCTCTGAAGATGATGATACCCCTCGTAAAGGCAGGATTTAACCCAATAGTGCACGGCAGCCTTGCTCGAGGAGATGTAAACAAACACAGTGATGTTGATATTTTTGTTCCCCGGGCGATTCCATCTTATAAAGTGGAATTAGTCATAGATGAAGCTGGATTTGAAATCCTCAAACGAGAGATAGTCATGGCAACTCCGTGGCAGCTCCCCAAGGCACATATTTACATCGAGGAGAATCAATCAATCACTTTTCCGCTGCTGGAACCCAAACCGCTGGAACTGGAGTTTTACCATTTCGGAGGTGCGGTCGGTTTGGAACACATAAAGAAGGATATGCGCGTACCTGGCATCGACAAAAGACTTATGCTCATAGATCCCACGCCCCGCGGACATGTGGAAAGTCCAGTCATCAAGAGGGAAGCAGAAGCAGCAAAACGTGTGGGGGTTTCTCTGGATATAGTCCGCGAACGAGTACAGGTCCTGACAAGGCGAGCGGAAATAGGACATTCCGGGATCTTCATCAAACGTGAACTGGCTCCTGAAGAAAGCTTCGAGAGCGTCTTGAGAAAATTGATAAAGAAAAATCCGGCCGTGGGACTTCGCTTTAAAAGAAAGTAGTCCTGAATTTAAAAATGGGTGCGGGAACGAGCTATAGGTTTACAGCGTCCCTAAATCGGCCAATCACAAATTCCCTGTCCAGCACGGACACAAAATTGCCAACTCGTGGTCCGGATTCTCTTCCAAGCAATGCTAGATAAACTGCTTTGAACAGCTCTGATGGCTTTAGTTCAATGCTCTTTCCGATCTCGTAGATGCGGTTGTGAAGCTCAACCGGGGTGTAATCACGTGATGAGAGATCATCCGCTAACCGAGCAAGACCTTCTTTTTGTTTTTCCGTTAAACGTCGAACCGCTTCAACAGGTACCTCCTTGAGTACCCTAAAACGTAAACGCTCAGGAGCATATTTTGAGACCCAGTTTCTCGCACGGCGCAAACGAATGAGGGCCAATCTTATGTCCCGCCCACTGGGCTTGGCCAAGATTCCCTTGGAGGTCATTATCTCGATGGCATGTTGTTCATCTTGTGTAACTTGACACAGCACTGCCGCGAATCTGAAAGGAAGACGTTGCACTGGCCGTATCGGGGGTGGGCCGACCAAGGAAAGTTCATAAATACGCTTGTACTGCTTTTTCCTTTTGGGTTCCGCCACATCTCTCCTGTCGAAATATACTTGTTCGATCATGTCGAACTCATCATAAAGATCAAGTAGGGGAAGCCCTGGATCGAAATCCTTGGCTTTCATTGACTTGCTTCTAAAGATGAAATAACGTAAAAGTTCCGGTTCGGCTATCTCGAGCCACTGGGGAAGCGTGAAAACGACTCCCCTCGAGGAAGACATCCTGTCCCCGCGGAAACTCACCCACTCATAAGGTACGGGATATGGGGCATCGTAATTGAAAATCCGCTTAGCTATGGACCTACCGGTATCGTAACTTCCTCCCGCCACCGCGTGATCCTTTCCAAAAGGCTCACATGTCACTCCCAGCAGTTTCCATCGTGCAGGCCATTCAACGCGCCAAGTGAGTTTGCCCTCACCGTTGGTATAGTCCGATTCTCCCTCATGTCCGCAACCTGGGGCGTAATCACATCCTTCACATCTGTATTTGACCACACTACCATCCCATGCAAACGCCTTCGTCGTAGCGATCTTGCCACATTTCTCGCATATGGCGTCATAGGGCAGCCAATCATCGGGGAGGGGCGTAGACCTGTAGCGGTTAAGTATCTTCCGAATTTCACCGGCATTTTCAAGGGCAGTTTTTACGAGCCTAGACATCTTTCCGCTTCGGTATATTTTGGCTCCAGAATAGACCTTCACCTTGACACCGAAATCGCGGAGCGAGTCGACAAAAGATTTAGAGAAGTACTCGACAAAGTTTTCATACTCCGGATCTGGAGACGGGATATCGATATACGGCATGCCGAGGTATTTTCTATATCTCTCAGCATGTTCTCCTTGATTTAGTGGCCAGGGAATGCGACGCATGGGGTCATAGTCATCGGCATACCAGAGTGCCGTCGCCTTTCCCCCAGATTCCTCAACGGCACGCCTGATACCATCAGCTATGAAGACATCGTTGCTGTGACCCACGTGAATATGTCCGGAGATCGAAATTCCGCTCGCAATGACATGTTTTTTTCCGCGCTTGAGGAGTGCTCTTGCGACTCTGTCTATCCAGTGCATGCCAATCGAAGTAGGTTTAAATTATGCACGTAAAATCTTAGCGGGTGTAAGATTGAAACCAGCTAATCGGATGAAGGAGATACCTCCCTCCAGCACCCTCAAGGTCCTGAGTCTGGCAAAAGAGCTTGAGCACCAAGGCAAAAAAATCATCCACATGGAGGTTGGCGAGCCAGATTTCGATACTCCGGAACACGTCAAAAAAGCTGCAAGAGATGCTCTTGCGCAAGGGTTAACGAAGTACACGCCAAGTCTAGGAACACCTGAGCTGAGGAACGCGATAACCGAGCACCTGAAGGAGAAAGGAATCGAAACTGAAATGAAAAACGTGATCGTTACCCCCGGTGCAAAACATGCGATATTCTGTGCCATGGTGGCCACGCTTGATCCCGGAGATGAGGTGATCATCCCCAGTCCGTGCTGGACATACGAAGCTATGGTGCGAATAGTGGGAGCCAAACCGATCTTCATCGAAACGACACGAGAAAATGAGTTCAAAATTGAACCCGAAAAGGTCGAAGAAGCCTTGACTTCAAGGACGAAGATGCTCCTGCTCAATTATCCAAACAACCCAACTGGCGCGGTGATGACCGAAGAAGAACTTCGTCCGATAGCAGACCTCGCCTCCGACAGGGGACTCTGGGTATTATCCGATGAGATCTATGACTCTCTTGTCTACGAAGGGAAAAACGCAAGCATACTCTCCATCCCAGAGATGGCAGAGCGAACCATATACGTGAATGGTTTATCAAAGACATATTCCATGACCGGATGGCGGCTGGGGTATGCCGTCGCTCCGATCGAACTCATCAGTGAAATGAACAAAATCCAGCAGGCGTCCACTTCATGCGCAGCCAGTTTTGTCCAAGCGGCTGGAGTGACTGCCCTCCGGGGCCCCCAAGATTTCATCGAAAAAATGCGGGAAGAATTTAGAAAACGGAGAGACGAGATAGTAAAGAGGCTGAACTCGATCGATGGAATCGATTGCCCGAAACCCGGAGGAGCATTTTACGCGTTTCCAAGCATAAAAGATCTCGACATATCATCGCTTGAGTTCTGTGAGCTTCTGCTTCAAAAAGCAGGTGTGGCATCCGTCCCGGGAAGTGGCTTCGGACCATACGGCGAAGGACATGTACGCTTCAGCTATGCGACCTCCATGAAGAACATTAAGGAAGCTACCGAAAAGATCAAAGAAGTTGTCGAGGAACTTCATAAGTAGAAGTCAATATCCGTCTGATCTCCTTAGCTTTCTCCTTTCCGATTCCGCGAACCCTCTTCAGCTCTTCCTCAGATGCACACATCACCCGTTCAACCGTGCCGAAATACTCCAACAAACGTCTTGCGAGCACGGCTGAAACACCGGGAAGTCCCTCCACGATAAATCGCTGAAACTCTGGGAGAGTCAATCTCTTGGGTTCTCCGCGCACCGCGACTTCTCTGGGTCCGGCCAGCTGTTCTCTTCTAGCAATCACGAAAAGGATGTGTGCGGTCTCCTTCTCGTCGGAAGCTGGCAGGACTGGTATCCTGAAATCCACGGCGAGCGTGGCCAGCGCCCCCCTTATCGCGTTGGGATGAATTGCTCTTCGGGAATACATGTCATTTCCTTCCAAAATCAGCACCGGATATTCGAACGTCTCACGTAATAGCTCCGCCTGGGTCATGAGACGTTTGTCCACGATCGACTGCAAAAAATCATCGACGGCCTTTCTCTCTACGGCCACACGGTCGCTCAAGATGAAATCTCCAACACTGAGCTGCTTGGATTCCACGTCCACGCCAAGTTTTACCAGTTCGTTGACGACACCTGATGGTCTCTCCCGGTGGTCGGCTATTATTTTCAATTTCTTACTCACTTGAACCACTTCCGACATCCACCTCCCTTAATCGGGATGTCACCATTTACCGCACAGTTAACCGATCCATTTTACCCTATCAGCATGGTGTATGTCATGACCCACAGGATGAGCCACAGGATAAAAAACGGGAAGAATCC
>QMWE01000042.1 GCA_003661465.1 Hadesarchaea archaeon | reverse complement strand
GCCGGTGGTCCTTCCACGCCCAGGATCCACTGTTCAATGCGGTAGACCGAGGCATATTCCTGCTTCCTCAGGTACGGCGGAGAGGTTATCACCGCCCCCACGCTTTCGTCCTCCAGCCTCATCTTCCTGGCGTCGCAGTGCTCTACCGTGGTGTTCGACGGTTTCGTCCTGAAGTGCTCGAGGTCGCGACACATTCGCATGAGCTGTCTTTCCAGGGCCTTTCGGAGCGGTGGGACGGGACGTCTGGCCACCTTGATCGCGGCTCCATCCTTGCGTGCCCAGCTGCATTGCATCGACGCGGAGACCAATCCCAGCAGCATGAACTCTCGAATCGCTTCGTCCTCGACTTCCATGATCTTGTCCCTGAAATGAGCGATATCCTCGAGCACGGACGTCGGGAATACGCGGCTCACAAAACCGGGAGCTTCCACTTCCACACGTTCGAACTTCGACCTCACGACTCGGTGCACAGCCGACCTCAATTTGTCCACATTGTAGTCCCTGAGCTTCACGCGTGACACAAAGAGCAGCATTGGATGCACATCGAAGCCCACGCAGTCCAGACCGAACTCCCTGCACGCGAGCGGTGTCGTCCCCGCTCCACAAAAAGGATCCAGAACCATATTCTCCTTCTCCAGCCCCCATGTCTCCACCAGCAGCCCGACAAGATCCCGTGAGAAAGACTCTTTCATCTGAAACCAGTTGTAGACGGGACGCTTCCTGTCCGGGATCGGCGTGACCATCCTTCCAAGTTGAAGCTTCTCGGAAATTTTCAAACTCATCCCAGCGCTTTCAGAAACTTCGACTCGGCATCCGTGAGTTCAAGCTCTTCCGTTATTCGTTCGGCCGCCTTTTTGTCGTGCTTCAGGATCACTCCTAGGTAGGGCATGACATCCCTGCGCACGACTTTGGTGGAGGCATGACAGCGTGACGCTATTTTCTTGGCAACTGAGTCCCGCATCGCTCGGTCCGCTCTGGTCCTGGCAAAATGCCTGATGTGGCTCGGCGACACGAACTTGATGTGCCTGAGATTTTTTCCTCTCGACAGGGCAACGCCCGCGCTCATCAGGTCGCCCGCATATCCCCACAGCCCATACAACTGTCCTCTTCTCGCCCGGCCCAAGAAGACATCGGCTCGGGAGATCGCGTCGTATACATCAGCCCGGCTTTTTGGGTCTGCAACGATCTTCGGCACGTTTTCGTCGATCCAGGCCAGCACGTCTTCCGGGGGCATGTCCAGCGACCAGAGCGCCGCCCTCGCCTCCTTCGCGCTTTCGGATGAGAGCACCTTGTTCAGGAAATCGTACACGCTGAGTTCACGATCCCGGCGATAGAGGGCCAGGTCGGAGGGTCCGAGCCGTTTTTTCCCGGTGGCGGTTGTCTGGAGATCCGTGATGGCGCAACGCATATCTCCGTTCGCCGTCTCAGCGATGATGTTCAGGACGCGTGGATCAGCGGAGATGCCTTCGGCCCTGCATATCCTGGTAAGCTCCTTGACGATGGCCTCTGTGGTTAGACGTCTGAAGTTTATCCATGCGCACGCCATCCGGATGTCCCACGGGATGGCGAATTGGTCGTTTGCTATGAGCACGAGTGGGTTCTGGGTCTCCTCCAGGAGCTCCTTGAGGGCCCTGTATCCCCCCCGGTCTGCAGTTCCGTGGATGTTGTCGGCCTCGTCCAGTACCACCAGCCTCCTTCCTTTGGTTCCGGAGAACAGCGTCCCGGATCCGGCGGCGGATCCGGCCACGCGTCTTATCTCGGATAGAGTTCGTTTGTCACCGGCGTTCATCTCGATCAGGTCCCAGCCCATGTCATTGGCCAGGGCAGCCACCGCCGCACTTTTTCCCGTCCCGGGTGGTCCGTAGACCAGCGCAGCACGTTTTTTTGGTCTTCCTTTTTTCCATTCTTCGGCCCACCTCAGAAGATCGTGGACCGCTTTCTGCTGCCCGACGATGTCTCTGAGCCTGCGGGGCCTATACTTGTCCACCCAAGGTCCAGACATCAAAACACTAAACGAAATTCTCCTGGCCACGATTTAAGTTTGCTGCGGTGAAGATTGTTCTGATAACCCACTTAAGCAAAAAGCCCCAAATACGTTTCGAGTGAGCTCTTTGAAGATCGCCATCATCGCCGATCCGCATCTCGGGACGAAGTGGGGGACTCCCCGGGAGCACGACTCTTTTGATCAGTTCGGGGAGGCGATTGAGAAATCGCTCGACCTCGGCGTGAGTCTGATAATATTGCTCGGAGATATCTTCGACACGCGGATTCCCAGACAGGAGGTGTGGGCCCGGGCGCTGCGCATCCTATCGATGCCCTTAGCTCGGGGGAAAAACGAGGTGAAGCTCGTCGACACGGTGGGAAAAGACCGGGATGAGATATCCCCACTTGCGCTTCGTGGCACTCCTGTCGTCGCCATTCATGGAAATCATGAACGCCGGACCCGTGGCCTGACAAATCCAGTCGAGGCGCTCGAGGCGGCCGGTCTGCTCATTCATCTTCATCAGAACGCGTTGGTCTTCGAGACGCCCAAGGGGAGGGTCGCCGTACACGGCATGAGCAACGTCCCGGAGCAGCACGCCAGAAAAGCGCTTTCAGCCTGGAATCCGAAGCCGATCGAGAACGCCTTCAATATCTTGGCGCTTCATCAGTCGGTGGGAAAGTTCGTGTACTCGGATGAGGAGCATCCTACCCTCGATGTGGAGGATCTGCCGCCCGGCTTTGACCTGTACCTCTGTGGGCACATCCACTATCGCAGCGAGTCGACCGCGCACGGCAAACCGCTTCTGTTTCCCGGGGGGACTGAGCGCACTCAATTGTTGCAGGTGGAAGCGGAGACTCCCAAGGGCTTCTATCTGGTCGAGCTGGATGGCAGAGCCAGATATCGTTTCGTGGAGCTCAATACACCCAGGGATTTTTATTACGCGGAAATGAAGTTCTCGGGCGTGAGCATCCCCGAGCTCAACCGTGCGGTGAGGGAGAAGATAAGGGAACTTTTGCGTAATCCCAGGAAGAACCCGAAGAAGCTTCCCTTGGTGAGGGTGAGGCTCTTGGGCACGCTCGCGAAGGAGGCCTCGCGGAGCGAGTTTGACGAGCGGGCGGTTGCCCAAGAGTTCGAGGGAGAAGGGTTGGTGGTCGTGAGCAAGAGAGATCTCGTCGCTCCAGGTCTGGAGGAGAAGGTGCAGTTCCTGCGTGAGCTCAAGGAACGTAGGATGTCCGTGGACGAGACGGCCATGGTCCTCCTGGAGGAGAACTTGCGCGAGGCAGGGTACACCCAGATCTTTGACGTTCGAACGCTCTACGGTCTCCTTGTGGAAGGCCGGGAGAACGATGCGCTGCGGAACGTGTTCGACGTTGTCGAGAGTTTGGTAAACGCAGAGTTGAGGAGAATGCCCCATGATAACGCGCGTTAGGATGAAGAACTGGAAGTCCCATAGGGATACCGACATAAGTTTTGGTGACGGCACGAACGTACTGATCGGCTCCATGGGGTCTGGAAAGTCGTCGGTATTGGAGGCCATCACCTACGCTCTCTTTGGTACCCTTCCCGGGGTTCAATCCCGCCGCATAAAACTGGAGGACCTGATCACGAGCAGACCCAGACCTCTGGATCGGGCAGAGGTCGAGGTAAGCTTCATCGCTCCCGATGGTGTGGAGTATACGGTGAAGCGAGTCCTCGAACGGGGAAAGGGAACAGTGGCATCTGAGCTCCGGAGGGGAACCGAGGAGATCATCGAGAGCTCCAGCTCTGGGAGGGTGAATGACCTCATCAAAAAGCTTCTCGGTCTTGATTACGACCTCTTCGAACGTGCCATATATTCGGAACAGAACCGTCTTGACTATTTTCTGACATTGCCCAGGGGAAAGCGCATGGAGAGCATAGATGAACTCTTGGGCATAAACAAGCTGGAAAAGGCGCGGAAGAGCATCGGCACCATCTCCAATCGTGTCAGGGATCGTGCCGATGACAAGGAAGCTGAGGCCAAACAGCTCAAGCAGGATCCCTCGCTGGGCCACCTGTCCACGTACGAAATGGAGGTAAGGAAACTTGAATCCGACCAGAAGGAGATCTCAAAGATAATTGACAGTCTGTCGCCAGAGATAGATTCCCTTCGTGCCCAGGTCGCGGAATTTCGCAGGCTCGAGCAGGAACTGGCACGGATGGAACAAACATATCGTGGTCTGGCAGGCAGCGCGGATGAGCTGAAGCGGCAACTCGATGAGCTCGAGAGAAGACTTGGATCAAACGCTGGTCTTCAGGTGAGCGAGCTCCAGAACAGGGTGGAGGCGTCAGAGCGCGAATATCGCGATAAGAACTCTCGATGGAGCAAGCTCAACTCGGACCTTACTGCAGGACTTTCAAATCTTCGGGGATTGGAGACACGACAGAAGATGCTTCGGGATGAATTGGAGAAGATAGATGCAGAACTGAACCGAAAACGAAGGACCCGGGAAGAGCTGGAACGGTTGAGTTCTGAACGGGTGAGCGATTCGATCGATAGGATCCAAGCCGAGATTCGGGATGTGAGCGATCAGCTTGCGGCCTCCAGATCCAAGATCCAGGATCTGAAACAGTCCTTGGATGGATTGTCAGGTGCTGGATCAGTGTGTCCGGTCTGCGAGAGTCCGTTGAGCGAGGAGAAAAAACAGGAACTGTTGCGACGGCGGGAAGGAGAGTTGGAGGATCTCGTCCGAGGGGTCTCAGAACTGGAACCGCGTCTGAGAGAGCTCAACGATGAACTGCGTGAAAAGCAGGAGGCGCAGAGGAGGGAGCTGATAATGAGGAAGGAGGTGGAGGAGATCCCAAGGCTCGAGGAGGAACGCTCGAAAATTTCCAAACATTTGGACGACTTGTCATCGGAAACCGAGAAGGTCAGAAGGGAATGCGAGGGGCTGAGGATGGAGACGGAACGCGCGCGGATGGAACTGGATGCTCTTCAGGGAAAGCTATCGAGCTTGAGACAGGTATTCCAACTGCGCGTGGATCTGGACGGAAAGAGGAGGGAATATTCGCAGAAACTTTTGGAATGTGAGAGTGTGCGTCAGGCGATGGAGAAACTGAGACGTTCTTATGACGAAAAAAAGGTGGAGGAGGCGCGCAGACGTCTCGAGGAACTAATCGGAACGCGCGAGCGTCTGAACGCTGAACTGTCTGGAAAGGGTCAGCTTTTGGCCGAGAAGCGCAAGCTCGTTGAGAGTATACGGGAGAAGCTCGCCTTGATATCGCGCTACGAGGCCGAGGCCAGACATCTCCGAGAGTCCGCGCAGGCCCTAGCAACCATTCAGACGGCTTTCTTCCGAACCCAGCTTTCAATGCGTAGGATGTTCGTGGATGGTGTGAACGAGGTCATGAACGACATCTGGAGCGGTGTTTATCCATACGGGGATTACGTGGGGATTCAGCTTTCGGTCGAGGGTAACGAGCGCAGCGGCGACTATGTGTTGAAACTCCGCGACCGATCAGGTAATTGGGTTCCCGTGGAGGGGATAGCCAGCGGAGGCGAAAGAACAGACGCCTGTCTCACGTTGAGGATAGCATTCTCTATAGTGCTCGCCCCCAACCTGAAATGGATAGTATTTGACGAGCCAACCCACAATCTCGATTCCACCGGTATCCAGGAATTGGCGAAGGTGCTGAGAGATCGTCTCCCGGAGGTCGTACAGCAGATCCTCATAATCACCCATGAGGAGCGCTTGGAGAGCGCGGTGAGCGGGTATCTGTACCGCTTTTCCCGCAACAAGGACGCGGATGAGCCGACTAGGGTGGAGCAGGTCACGGCTCCGGAAGTTTTTGAATAGCCAGATGTCGGGAATCACATGCGGATAATGGGTGTGAAGGGAAGACCGAAACGGGTTGGAAAGGGAATCTATCGAGAAGTGTTCAGGGTGGGAAATATCGTCCTCAAGGTGCAGAGCGAGTCGCATGAGGACATACCAAAACTTCACAGACGGGCGGTTGAAGTAGATTCACACAATCGAGAGATAAGAAAAAAGCTGGATTTTCTTCCCAGGTATTACGGTACAGTGTTGATGGAGGTCGAACGGAAAGGGAGAACATCACCGGCAATTGTGAGTTTTCACGAATACGTGGGACCACTTCCAGGGTATTCGATCGGCACCCTGAGGTCCATTTTCTCCCTGATCGCGAAGGCCAGCAGTCTGGGATATGTGCTTGATATAAAACCATCCAATTTTGGGGTTAAAGGTGGGCGCGTGTTTTATTTGGATGAGTACGGAGTCGGAAAGGGCCCCCTTCCGCCGGATGTGCTGGAAGATCTAAGCGAGTTTGCGCGCTCAGCCCTGAAGAGGATCGGAGTAAAAAAAGCCCGATAGAAAACTGCGAAACTTATTTAAAAGTCCCACATAAGGGTATTTGGAGCGTGAGATGATGGGTGCCACGAGGCCGCTGGGTGCGCTGCTTTGTATAGGAACCGTTTTGGTTGCCGTGCTTCACATCTGGTTCGGCTACATCTCAGAGCCCAACAAGTGGGCACTTGGAGCGCTGTCGTTTGCTCTTCCGGTGACGGCGGGGGTGCTCGCGGTTTGTGTGTTGGGTTTCTGGCTGGGCTGGATAATGGTCACGACTAAAGAGGTTCCTCCTCCAGCCCCCAAGTCTGAGGAAAGCAAGCCCGAAAAATAAGTTCTCGATGGACTTCGTAGATTTTAAGAGGCAGTATCCTCAACCTTATTGGGTGGCCATTTGAACTATCGGCGATGGTTGATCGTCAGCTACATGCTGCTGCTGATGGCCTTTTCGGTATCGTTGCTGATGATACCCGGGCAGAAATATGATACGCTAACGACCTCGGACAGCGGATGGGAATACGACGTTGCGGTCGAAACCGACGCCTTGAACGCACTTGCAGAAAATAACACCCTCTCCCACGCTCCGTACGGTATCCACATAGATCCCTCATCGGAGCTTCAGCCCCTCCTCGCCGTTCTCATGTACCGCGGTGCCAGTGCTTTGAACTCGAGCGTCACCTTGATGGATGTCGTCAGGTACTATGCTCCCCTGATATTTGCGCTTTCGCTCATTCCGATCTTTCTGATAGGAAGGGAACTTGGAGGCGACTTGGCCGGATGCGTATCCGTGTTCTTTGCCGTGACCATGGTCTCTCCGATTTACTGGCACAAGGTCGGGGCGTTCGATCGAGAGCCCATACAGCTCATTCTGGGGGCTTGGGCAATGTTTCTCACCATAAAACTCTTCAAAGCGCCGCGTCGTTCGATTCCAAAATTTGCACTTCTGGCCGGAATGGTGTACGGGCTATTTGGCCTTGCCTGGGCCGGATGGCACTACGTCATAGCGATCATGATACTTGGCGTGTTTATCGTCCTGCTGTTTGGTTTTTTGGAGAGATTCGCGCGGAAAATAGATGTCGTTGGAAATCTCCTCGGGGCCATTCGCGGGCATCTTGATCTATTGATCGGAGGGGTGGTAATGATGCTCGTGATAACCCTTGTGCTTGGAGTGCTTGGAGGCAAAAGTCCAGACTTGTGGGTAACCGTGTTTGGGACGTATGCGGGCTACTTCGGTATCGGGGGGGGAGAGGGAATTTCAGTTTCAACGTATGCTTCGGAAATGCAGACTCCTAGTTCTCTGAGCGAGATCTGGACCAAGTTTTACGGCGTGGACATCCTGAGCGTGTTCATACTCTC
>QMWE01000041.1 GCA_003661465.1 Hadesarchaea archaeon | reverse complement strand
TGGAGCCGGAGCAAAATTTCTATTCGCGGATGCGGTGTCGCTCTCGACATTAGTCCGCGTGGTTGCCTCACCTGATATTAAGGATTTTCATGAGATGGATGGGGTCGCCGAGATTCGAACTCGGGTCACCGGCTTTTTTGCGTTTCCGCGACCCAAAGCCGGCAGGATAGGCCAGGCTACCCCACGACCCCGAGAAATCTCGGAAAAGCCTGTTTAAGAAAGTTGTTACTCTTGAAACTCAAGATGGCCTGATGATTTTGATCAAGTTGTCCGTCCTTCCTACGGATTTGAAGCCATGTCGTCTGTACCAAGGAAGACGGGCCTCAAACACGTCTGCCATTATTGGCTTCTTTTTGAAATCAACTATGACTCGATTTAGAAGCCTGGTTCCAATACCTCGTCCCCTGTAATATGAACTGACATTTATGTCCTTTAGATATACGTGGTCTTCTTGTTCAATGACCACCGCGCTCCCCACGATCGAGCACCCATAGTCATCCCAGCACTCGTATCGGTGCGCGCCGTTGTTTTTTGAATGTTCTATCTGCATGGTAATCGAGGGACTCTGTTGGAGGTGATATAAAAGAGTTGGGTTCTGACGGGTGTCGTGGAATTTTCGTTAGAGCGGCGCTAGGTGTTTTGGTTCCGCAAGCACCCACATCCACGCTTGCCCCCGTTTTCCGGCACGTTTCACCAGGCCTCGCTTTTCCAGGATCGGGATGTGATGCGCCTGTATCGTCGTGCGGGCCTTGCCTAGGGCAGCCGCGAGGTCGTCGTAGGTCTTCGGGCCGGAGGCGAGCCGCTGCAGGATGAGTGCCCGGGCCTCCTCGCCGTGTAATACATTCACGCGTTTGTAGTTCGCGAAGCCTTGTTCGAACTTCTCGCGCTTCTCTGGGTGGAGGGTGTGGATGCCAAGCTCTTTGAAGCGTCGAAAGTTTCGCCAACCGTGAATTGGGAGATTTTTGCCCTTGCTGTCATATTCGCTTGAGGTTATCCCAAACACCTCAAGGCATCTTTTTAAAAATTCAATCATTTTTCTATCTTTTGAGGAAATATTCAAGTGATGTAAAATACCAGACTTTCTCATGATTACTGATCCTTCTGCGGCGAAAATCCCTCTTAGAAAAGGGATTGTAAATTTATCAGTAGTTGATATAGCTGCCTCCAGCTTTTTCTGTAAGACTTTCATCAACTCAGCCACCACAACACTATTGTAATAAACTTGCGCGTACTCTCGCGAGATTCTTGGATCTATACACATCCCAGTAAAATTTTTGGTTGGGATTTGGAGCGTGTTTGACCATCTTTCTATCGTTGAATTTTCATTTTTTACCGTTGGAACGTTTAGAGTGACTTTAAAATTCTGTCTGTTGATTCCGAGTTTTTCTTCAGCAAACTTTAAGAAGCGTAGAATGAGCTCTGCAGCGGAGTTTCCAAAATATAAACCCTTGCCTTTTCCTCCCTCGCCGAGCCATAAACCGAGTCCCTCGAAAAATAATTCATCGAGTTCGATTATCCGATTAAGCACTACATGTTTAGAACCGCTACCATGATAGGATTCAGGTGATTGAGTATACAACTCGATTTTTCTCTCTCTAACTTTTATGACCACTTTTTTACCTGTAGTTGTTTTCATCTGCCCAAGCATACTCAAATCGATGTAGGCGTTTTTCTTTTCAGAGATCACATAGCCCGTCAAGTTTTTGTGCAGAGGTTATCTATAAATAAACAATTTTACAATTCGACGTCTAGTCCAAGCTTCTCGCATAACTCCTTGTAGCGATTTCTGACGGTGACCTCAGTGACTCGCGCCACATCCGCCACATCCCGTTGAGTCCGCCGCTCCCCGCAGAGGACGCTGGCGATATAGATGGCCGCGGCCGCGACCCCGGTCGGCCCCCGTCCAGATGTCAGTCCCTTCTTCGTCGCCTCCTTTAACAGCTCGATGGCTTTGGACTGTACCTCACCGCTGAGACCGAGTTCCGAGCCGAAACGCGGGATGTAATCCACGGGGCTCGTTGGGCGGAGATGAATTAACAGCTCTCTCGCGATGAACCTGTAACTTCGTCCTATCTCCTTTTTGCCCACTCGTGAGACGTCGGCGATTTCATCAAGCGTCCTCGGGACTTTGCATTCTCTGCAGGCAGCATACAGCGCCGCCGCTGCCACTCCTTCTATAGATCTTCCCCGAATCAACCGCTCCTCTACGGCCTTTCGGTATATCAGCGAAGCGGCCTCTCTGACGTTTCGTGGGAGGGCCAGATGCGATGCCATCCGATCGATCTCGGATAGCGCGAATGCCAGATTTCGTTCGGTCGCGTCGGACACCCTGATCCTTCGCTGCCATTTCCTGAGCCTGTAGATCTGAGCTCTGCGCTTCGGGGTCAGGTCCTTTCCGTGTGAGTCGCGGTCACGCCAGTCAATCATCGTGGATAAGCCTTTGTCGTGGATTGTATCAAATGCAACTATCCAACCGCGCCCCGTAATGAAGTTCTTGCACTCTGGCACGGTCAAATCATAAGCGTAACCGGTAGTTGACTTCACCTTCTTCACATTCTTGACTCTCAAAAACGCCAAGTCTGATTCTGCGAGTCTGAGCAACTTTTGGTCGCCAAATTTTTCAGCTATGCTTTTGGCGAATGACCTGTTGATCCTGATCCTCTTTCTATATTTCCAGAGTCTGGCGTATTTTTCTGGTGCCGGGATTAAATCCTCGATTGCACCCTTCCGCCAGCGTGATCTTACCCCGCTAATGAATTCGAGCGAGTATGCAACATCCGGATTTGTGAGCCTAGTACCGGTGCTTATGGATTTTGGCAAAGCTTGTCCGGTTTTGTTGATGACGTGTCCCGGGATTTCCTCTTCGGTATATCCAGCAAATGCTCCTAGTTGAAGATAAAGCAACATCAGATCGTTGCTCAATTTCCCGCTCACCGATGTCGTGTAAACGTGAGTGGTCGGTCTCCATTCGGGCTTCTCTTCCTCTCTTGAATAAATGCACCCGTCGCCGTTCACATATGCGTGCAGAAATGCCAATTTTGCCTCTTTTGGCATGGAAAATACTACAGGGGGCACCCGCTTTTCATGTGCGTTTCCTCCGGCTCGTAAGGCTCTGAACATGCACACAAGGAGCTTGCTGGAAACCATCACCTGTGTTCCGTGAGCTTGGTGGTTCAACCTCGGCTTTAACCCCAAAGATTCCAAAATCTCTAGGACTTCTTTGATTAACTTATCCTCGTGCTTTCCGAACGAGAAAATGATGTCTCTCCCCTTCGAGATGCAACCCTCGCTGGCGTAATAACCCAATAGCCTAGCTATTTTTTTGTCAGCGGGGAGTTCGCACGGCAATGAATATTTACCTCCCCGCAACATGATTTTGGCATCACTCAAATCGCCTGAAACAACGTTTCTTACCTCCGAAAGAGGGATTGCCTCCGGGCCCCCATTGAACCTAACTTGCAGATCCTCGATTTCCTCGGAGGGGAGCTTTGAGAGTTCTTCAATTAAATTTATTTTAGTCATGTCTTCGGGGGGAGTAGGAACAATTTTTGGTACTACTATAAAATCCCCCTTTTTGAGATTCTGAACCTCAACAGGTATTGCTTCGCTGTCGTTGATCGTGTAGAGGCAGTGCTTATCCGTCACGAGTATTCTTCTATTTGTCTCCAATGTAACTTCGTAAAGTTCCTCGACAGTGTGGCGGGTGACGTGAGTGACCGGTTTGAACACGACTCGATAATCACTGTTTACGGCTAGGGTCTGATACCCACTGATTTTAGCTATTTCGACGTTTCCCTCTCTAGTTATTTCTGCGGATGTCATTATCTCGTCGACGAACTTTCCAATCTCCGTGGTCCACATTTTGCCGTTTTTCAGCAAGACTATTGGTTCGGAATAGTCAACGCTTAGCGTCATGGGCGCTCCAACCCTTCCCCTGCGGTCACGCTGCTCCTGATCGAAGGCACGCCATTCAGGCCCCATGTCCATTATCTTATCGTGGATGACGAAGCCGCACTCGGCGCATACCAGCTCAGCGCGTTCATAGTCGCGCACGAGCTTAGTGCTTCCGCATTCTGGACATGTTTTTTGTCTTGCGACCCTTTCCATGTTCCTCCCCCATATATATGTCGGAATTGGCGAGCCCCTCGAGCTGTGTTTTTGAAATACCTGAAGCTGGCTTTATCACAATATACGGGGATTTTACTGGTCCAAAAACGTCGGAAACGTTACCTATACGCTTCTTCCTTGAATCTAAGACTGGCTGACCCAGTTTCGGCGCCCGCTCCGTCCTAGCTACGAGTCCCCGGGAACCCACATGTAGTGCTTTCCCCCTGATGCTCAAACCATCTCCTCCAAAAAGTTTAAATATGATTTCTTGTTGGGTTTATATATTTTTCGCAATACTTAAAAAGATGTTGTGATAAAAGAAGACCCCTGCGCGCGCTCCCACATTTCACGATCATGAAGATTTTTCACGTATTTCTTTCGAGAGTTTTTTCCGGCGGTAAAGTTAAATTGTGGGTTCAATAATCTCTAAACGTGTTTCCGTGATAGAGATAAGATTTCATGGTAGGGGAGGGCAGGGTGCTGTTACGGCAGCGCGGTTGCTCGCCGAGGCAGCTTTTCTGGAAGGAAGACACGCACAAGCATTCCCATTCTTCGGGGCGGAGCGCAGGGGCGCACCCGTGCTGGCTTTCACGCGCATGGACGATAGGGAAATTCGTACTCGCGCCCAGATATACAAACCGGATTATGTTGTCGTGCTGGATCCGCTGTTGCCCCAGGTCGTGGATGTGGCACTCGGCGTAAAACACGGGGGAATGATAGTGCTCAACTCCAAAGGTCCGCTTCAGTTCCCTCACGTCAAGATCTCCTTCGTCGACGCCACCTCGATAGCGATGGAGCGACTGGGTGTACCGATCACGAACACCGCCATGCTTGGAGCCTTTGCTAAGGCAACCGGCTTGGTCAAACTCGAGTCTCTGGTCAAGGTGGTGGATGGATATTTTTCCGGCAAACTCGCCGAAAAAAATGTCGCCGCGATGAAAGCGGCATATGAGCAGACGAGGGTGGTGGCTGAATGAGCTCACACACGTCAACCAAGAAACTGCTGCCGGGCGCTGTGATAATGGATCCTGGGAGTACGGAGCAAAATGAGACCGGCAGCTGGCGTAGCATGAGACCGGTGACGGACTATGAAAAATGCACCAGTTGCATGTCGTGCTGGCTGTACTGTCCAGACTCTGCAATCAGCTGTGAAAAACCCCCTAAAGTCGACTACAGATACTGCAAGGGCTGCGGCATATGTGCAAATGTGTGCCCGGTAAAGGCGATAACCATGGTGCCGGAGGGACAAAAGTGAAAAAATTTATGACCGGAAATGATTCGGCCGCGCTGGCCGCAAAGCTCGCCCGGGTAAAGGTGATCTCCGCTTATCCGATAACCCCACAGACCACGATCGTTGAGAAGCTCTCCGAATTTGTGGCCAACGGGGAGCTCGATGCGGAGTACATAAAAGTGGAGTCGGAACACAGCGCGCTCAGCGCCTGCGTTGGAGCAGCGGCCACCGGGGTGCGGACCTTCACGGCGACTTCATCTCAGGGCTTGATGTTAATGAGCGAGATACTGTTCGTAGCTTCTGGGCTACGATTGCCGATCGTCATGACCAACGTGAATCGTTCGCTGTCCGCTCCCTTGTCCATATGGTGTGACCAGCAGGATTCCGTAGCCGTCCGTGATAGCGGATGGATACAGCTTTACTGTGAGAACAACCAGGAAATCCTCGATTCAACTATTCAGGCCTTCCGCATAGCGGAGGAAACACTACTACCCGTGATGGTCTGCTTTGACGGGTATATCCTCTCGCATACTGCTGAGCCCGTTGATGTTCCAGAACAATCGGAGGTCGACGGGTTTCTCCCCCAGTATAACTATCCTTATGCGCTAGACCCAGAGCATCCCGGGAGCATTGGGGCTGTTGGCGTACCGGACTACTATGAGGAATTCAGGTTCATGTTGCAGGAGGAGATGCTCAAGGCAAAAGAGAAGATACTCGAGGTGGGGAAGATTTTCGCTGAAAAATTCGGCAGGAAATATGGTCTACTCGAGCGTTATCGCACAGAAGATGCTGAGATAATCTTGCTCACTATGGGGTCATTGGCCGGAAGTCTGAAGGACATGGTCGATGAATACCGGCAGCATGGTGAGCGTGTGGGTTTAGTAAAGTTACGCTCGTTCAGACCATTCCCGGTGAGGGAGCTGAAGGACGCGGTGGGTAACGCCAAAGCAGTTGCCGTACTCGAGAAAGATGTCTCACCGGGACTATCCGGAGCCTTATTTTCGGATCTCTCCACCGCACTGATAAACTCCAAAAAGTCCCCCCTCCTGATGAACTTCATATGCGGGCTGGCGGGTAGGGATGTGTCGCCACTTCAGATCCGGGAGGCCGTAAAGTCCACCTTGGAGGCTGTGGAGGCCGGAGAGGTGAAAAATCCGGTAAGATGGCTTGGGCTCAGAGAAACACTGATGGGGTTGAGATGATGAAGAATATTTCGGATGTGGAGCTGCTTGCACCGGGACATCGTGCGTGTGCGGGGTGCGGCTGTATCCTTGCGATCCGTTATGCGCTAAAGGCCCTCGGTAAAAACGTCATAGTTTCCATGTCTACTGGATGTATGGAGGTGGTAACCACACCTTACCCTGAGACAGCTTGGAGAGTTCCTTGGATCCATGTGGCATTTGAGAACGTTGCCGCGGTGGCTTCGGGGGTCTCACGAGCTCTGAAGGTGCTGGGTAAGCGCGGAGTAAAATCCGTGGCAATAGGTGGTGATGGTGGCACCGTCGACATAGGACTACAGGCCCTATCCGGGGCGGCGGAACGGGGAGAAAATCTCCTGTACATCTGCTACGACAACGAGGCCTACGAGAACACCGGAATTCAACGAAGCGGGGCAACCCCCTATGGGGCCTGGACGACCACCACACCGGTCGGAAGGGTCAAGCGGGGCGAGGACCGTCCAAAGAAGGATATGCCAGCGATAATGGCCGCTCACGGCGTTCCATATGTGGCGACGGCTTCCGTGGGCTATCCCATGGATTACATCAAGAAAGTCAAGAAAGCTGCCTCCATAGACGGGCCCACCTACATCCACGTTCACGCCCCTTGTGTGCTGGGATGGCGGATAGATTCCAGCAAGACGATAGAGGTAGCAAAATTAGCTGTATTGACGGGGATGTGGAACTTGTATGAAATAGAAAATGGGGTCACTAGGGTCACGTTCAAACCACCTAGGAGAAAGCCCGTCTCCGAATACCTGAAGGTGCAGAGAAGGTTCAGACATCTCACAGACGAGGAAATCATGAAGATCCAGCAGATGGTGGACGAAGAGTGTAAGCGATTCGGGATCGAGTGACCTCCTCCCCTCGCTCACGCAAGGGGCTTCCACCTTTTCGATGTGCCACGCTCGTCACCGAGGCGCAGGTTCGCTCTCGCTACCGGAAGCTTGCGAGGTTGCGCATTCTCAGCACCAGCACCTTTCGCCCGGCTTTCTCCACAGGAGCCCGCCGGAAGTGCGGACGCCTCACGTGCGCTCGAGGGCTCGGTCACGAATTGACTGGTCGATTCCAGTCGAGCCCCTGCCCCGGACGTGTAGCCCGGGGCTCGTTCGGCTTTCGCCGCCTAAAAGTTGGTTCTGGTTGTTATATCTCTTTTGAGGAGAGGTCACCGAAAGTATTCGGCTCG
>QMWE01000040.1 GCA_003661465.1 Hadesarchaea archaeon | reverse complement strand
TTTTCAAGTGTTATGCCGGGTTTATTTTTCTGTTATCCCCCAGCCACAAAAGCTGTGTACCAGTGTATCAAGATATAGATTCCCGCGAGGATCAGGATCACAGCACTTGCGCCGTGGATATAGCGCGACAGTGACCGAAAACGCTGGAGTAACAGCTCCTTGGAAAGGGCCACCGCAACCGAGACCGTGATCATCATGGCCCCCATCCCCACCGCGTACACGAGGAAGATGATCATCCCTAGGAGAAGACCGCCGGAGGAGAGAGCTGAGAAGACGATCATGAGAAAAACCGGAAACACGCAGGCAATCGCTGCAAGTGCGTAAACGATTCCAAAAAAATAAAATCCCATATACGTTGCCTTGATGTGCCCTCGTGGAACAAAGGGTATGTGCACTTGGATGCCAGCCAGCCAGAGGGACCCAAGCGCGATTAGAATGGTTCCGACGCCGACCAGTACCCACGGATAAAACGGTTTTATGGTCTCTCCGGCCATGGACACCAGCATGCCGAGCAGGAGGAATACGGATAGAAACCCGATGGTCGCGGCCCCCCCGAAGGCTATGCCGTTCACCACTCTCCTCGTCGGTGTAGTCAGGTGCTTTTCCTTTTTACCCAAAACGTACGAGATGTACGCGGGAAGCATTACGTAGGAGCAAGGGTTGAAGAAAGCGATTATCCCTGCCGAGAAGGCCAGACCTACCAGAAACGTGATAGGCATCGATTTCACTCCATCAGTTTATCTATTTCCGCTGAAAGCTCGGATGATGAGGTCACACCGGTATTTTTGTATGTGATGATGCCCTCTCCGTCGATGATGTAGATGGTCGGAATGTAGATCACTCCGTATGTCGCTCCAACTTCAGGTCCGCTCGCGAAGACCCACTCATCCCCATATTCTTTCTTAAATCCCAGAATAGTTTCATCGCTTTCGGTGGGATCGACATCTATGGAGATGATGACCACCTGCTCGGTATCGTAGTTTTGGAATATTTCCTTGAGATGAGACATCTCTATTTTACAGGGACTACACCAGGTGGCCATGAAATCCAACACGACGATCTTTCCGTGGAGCGCGGTCAGGCTGAAAGTGTCGTCGTTCAGGTCGATGAAATTTGGAGCCACCTGACCAACTTCGGTCCCAACGTTCTCTCCCGCAGTGTTGGAAATGGTGAGGTGTCTGACCTCTGCCCCACTATTTTCGTTCTCCGAGAGGTTCACTTCCAAAGAGGGGGGATGTAGGAAAACTGCAATTCCGATGATGACCAAGACCATCAGGATAAGTCCTGGGAAGACGTGCCGGATCTTTGGGTTTTCTTCTTTTTTGTCCATCTAAGTCCGCATTTACGTGGATGAACATTTTTTTTATCATTTGCGTTAATAATGACGGGCCACGCATGCTCGGATATGCAGGAAGGATACTCAAGGTGGATCTGTCGAGTGGTTCGATCGAATCATGTGAGACGCCGGAAAGACTCGCCAGGGCTTTCATCGGTGGGCGTGGCTTGGGCGCGGCTTTTCTTTACAAGGAAATGCCACAGGGTGTCGATCCACTTTCCGAGGGCAACGTACTCATCTTCATGACTGGTCCCGCCACCGGACTGCCGATACCGGCATGCGCGCGATGGGAGGCCGTGACCAAGTCTCCTCTGACTGGCATGTATCTGTGTTCATCTGTAGGTGGATTTTTCGGTGCGAGGCTCAAATTTGCTGGGTTCGACGGCATCATACTTAGTGGAAAGTCGAGGAGTCCAGTGTGGTTGGACGTGGTGGATGGAGAAGCTGAACTTCACGACGCAGGGGAAATCTGGGGTCTGAATACCGAAGAAACGGAAATTTCGATCCAGAGGAAGCTGAAGGATAAACGTGTCAGCGTGGCATCGATCGGTCCGGCCGGGGAGAACTTGGTAAAATTTGCGAGCGTTCAGGTCGATATGCGTTCCGGCGGTAGAAGCGGTTCTCTGGGCAGGGGCGGGGTCGGAGCCGTGATGGGATCCAAACGGATCAAGGCGATCGCCGTGCGTGGGCGCGGAAAAATCGAGGTCGCTGATGAAGAGGGCCTGAACTCGCTCGCCAGGGAACTCAGAAAAGAACTGAAGCTTGATGAGGTCGGCACCCCCTGGTTGGTGGATGAGATAAATGAAGCGGGGATGTTTCCGACCTATAACTTCCAGCGCGGAACGTTTGAAGGTTCGAGGCGGATAAACGCCAAGGCGATGCGCAAATTCGTAAAGCGGCACACGGCATGCCATGCTTGCTCAATTTCCTGTGGGAAGACCACCGTCGTCGTAGGAGGTAGGTACGATGGAAGCATCGTCGACGGACCGGACTATGAGACGATCTGGAGTTTTGGTCCCCAGTGTGGTGTGGACCAATTCGAGGCGATAGTGTCGGCCAACATGTGGTGCGATCTCTACGGACTCGATACCATCTCCACGGGTAACGTGATCGGTTTTGCGATGGAGTGCTACGAACGGGGGCTCTTATCGGAAAAGGATACCGGCGGGTTGGAACTGAAGTTTGGCAACCACGAGGTCGCGGTGGGGCTGGTCAGGAAGATAGCGTTCAGGGAGGGGCTCGGGGACCTGCTGGCGGAGGGGACACTTGTGGCAGCCAAGCGGATAGGGAGGGGAGCAGAATCTTTCGCGATTCAGGTCAAGGGCATGGAACTTCCCGCATACGACCCACGGGGGGCTTGGGGCATGGCTCTGGGGTACGCCACCGCATGTAGGGGAGGTTGTCACCTAAAAGCTTGGACGATAGGGGACGAGGTGGTGGCCCGCAGATATGAGCGCTTTTCCACAGAAGGGAAGGCCAAACTCGTGATGGATTTTCAAAATCTACGCGCAGTTGAGGATTCGTTTGGCCTGTGTGTTATGGGAAGGAAGGTGATAGGCAAGGAGGAATTGGCCAGGATCTGGGCGATCACGAGCGGGTGGAACGTGAGCGTGAGCGAGTTGATGAGAATTGGTGAGCGAATTTATGATCTAGAACGCTTGCTCGCGGTCAGGGACGGGATCTCTCGAGAGGATGATACGCTGCCACCCAGGATCCTCAAAGACCCGTTGCCGAATCTTGACGGATCCACAATAGGGGAAGAGAACTTTGAGAAAATGCTGGATGAATATTACGCCCTTAGGGGATGGGACAGACAGGGGAGGCCCACCCGTGAGAAAACGCAGGAACTGGTCGATTTGCTGGAGACGTGAGGAGACAAGTTCAGCACGCAGTTTTTTATGGATAAGAACAGAGGAGGAGAGGGGTTTTACTTGTCTTCCCCGGCAAGCTTTGAGGTGAAAAGTTCCGGCCCGCTCAGAGTGGCCGAGTTTGATTGTCATGGATGTGGGGCGCAGAGCACCCTCATGGATGCTAGGTGTCGTAAATGTGTTTTGGGCAGGCTTCGTGTTGAGGAGGAAGTTGATCAGGTTATCCTCTTAGGACCCATCACCAGGGTTTACTGTTCGCGCGAGTTGTCCAAGCTTGCCAGGAGGATCGCGATGGCCGAACAGCTCGCGCTGGACCGCACGCTTTACTCGGAAAAAAATGAGGATAAAAAATCCAAGAGATGCGTCGACGAGCGCATGTCGGCGGTGAGCGAAGCTCTTGACCGCATCCTCGTCGATCCCCATGACCTAAAACCGCTCGACGAAGCGCTCGAAACGGCGCGAAAGAGGAAGGAGTGCAAGGGGTATGGAGACGAGAACTTCAGAAAGCTCATCGGCTCGATAAGGGCCACGCTGCGAAGCGTTGGGGTGTTGAAACGTCTTTCTCCGACAAATTATGACGAGGTGTTCGTCTCTCGAGAAAAGCCATTTTTCGTTGAGGGTGTATGGCACCCTCCCCCCCGTGGTGCAGAACTCGTGGAAAGCTATGACCTCTCAGATGGGCGTGGAAAGGTCCGGATATATGAACAGCCCGGGAGGCCTGTCTTGTTTTATGAACTTAAGCTCCCGGAGTTCGAGATGCCGCTGGAATATCTCAGACTTCTGGACGAGGCGTTCAGGATGGAGATAGAAGAGGCGCCAGGGCATGCAAAATTCGCGTACTCGTCGCGCATGTACTCATTTGCCGAGGATTGGTACAACACCCTGCTGCACATGCTCAGAGGGGAGAGAGCCAAGATATCCACCACGGATCTCAGAAGAATGGCCAGCCTGATGGCCGGATGGCTTACCTACCGGGTCCTGGAACCTCTAAGCCACGATGATCAGATCACAGACGTTTACATCCCTGCCCCTCCAGAGCTTCAACCCATAAGCCTCGAGCATGAGAAGTGGGGAAAGCTGGAAACTGGGATATACCTGACTACGCCAGCGTTGCTTGGATTTGGGGAGACGCTGGCGTCTCGCCTCGGTGCAGCATTCGATGAAGTTCACCCCCAGCTCGACGCAGAGATCCCAGAACTCGGGATGCGTTTATTCCTGAGCAGATATCCGGCGATCTGGTCGCGTAGCGTGGAGATAGCGATTCGCAGACGCCGCTCTAGACCATGGACCCAGCCGCTTTTCCTTCAACGTGGGACCTTGACCCCCTTTGCAAGCTCCGTCTTGGGCAACGTCCTTCGACTTGGCTCAAGCGCCTTCGTGATAGGTGAGATGGGGACAGCAAAGACATCGCAGGTGGAGACATACATTCCGGAGATCGGGGTGCAGCACCGTATAGTGGCGTTTCAGGATACGGAAGAGCTGCACATCGAGGATTTCGTGCAGTACGGGTACAAGCTGGCTAACGTGAGAGTATTCGACCCGGAGCACTTGGAGCGTCAGGTGAACGCCTTTCTGAGGGGGGGAGCGAGCTACTGGCTGATCACGGAGGTCCGCGCGGCGGAAGCCGTACGAGCAGCGCTGGGAGCCGCCGCGAGGCAGGGATCTCAACCCGTTGTGGCGAGCTTTCATGCCAGGAGCAAGCGTGAGATGTTTGATCTGATCGTGCACATAATGGACCTGCATGAAGCCGCGTTCAAGTACATAGATTTTATCGTCAGCACCGCCAGGTTTTCCACCCCGAAAGGCACGATAAGGAGAATAGTGGAAGTGGCCGAGGTGCTGAAGGATTGGAAGGAGGAGCCCAGGTACGCCGAGCTATTTGTCGATGACCGGAAGCGCGATCTCCTCGTATCAGAAAAGCTCCTCAGGGGCGATAAAAGGCTCATAAATCGTCTCAACGGGAGCGATCTTTCCAAGTTGGATGTCGTGGATGTCGCGAAGCGCGTTGAATTTCTTCCACCTCAGAGGGGAGGTAGCCAGGTGATACCGCGGCTCTGCAAGCGCTTGGCCATAGACGAGGACGAATTCCTCACAGCCATTTTGGCAGAGGCCCGCATGAAATCCGACCTCCTGACGCTGGCGAAGAGGAGCGGCAATGTGGAGTATCTGGAGTTACCTTTCGTGAGCACCGCCTACAACGCGTTTTTCTCCTCAGTCAAGCGGAACGCACCCGATTATAAGCGAGTCATGAGGGAGTGGCAGGCTTGGCTGAAAAAACTTTGAAACCCCTTCCGGAACGTTTTCCGGTGCCCAGCGATGTTCGCTCCGCACTGGAACGGATAGTCAGACCTAGGAAGAAAAATTTTTACGAGAGGTTCTGTTCGGCCGGAGCCCGCGTGTTCGGCAGGTTCACGAAAAATACGAAGTTGAGCGTTCAGACCCTGAAGGACCTGAGAGACGCCAAGCTCGCGATCGAGCCCAGTGAGTGGGCGGCTGGAATGCTTTTCTCCGTATTCATTCCGGCCACGTTTGCGGCGCTCCTCTGGCTTCTGCTCGTCTTGGCGGGTGGCGATCCTTTCTTCCTGCTCTACCTGCCCCTCCTCGGGGCCCTGCTGAGCGCCCTCTCCTTAATGGCTTTTCAGGCTTACCCCTCGTCCCTGGCGGCTTCGCGAAAAACCGATGCGCAGAGCCAGGCGATAACCACGATAATGTTGCTCAGCTTTTCGCTTTATCATCGTCCCGACCTGCGTGGGGCCACCATTCAGGCTGCGGATTCCAGCGAGGGAAAGCTTGCGGAGGATCTCCAGAAGGGGCTACTGGATCTCGATGAGCGCAGGCGGTACGAAACCGTGCGTCATCTTCTGACCGTGGTCGCGAACGAGTGGGGAGAAATTGACGACAGCACACGTCAGGCCATTTTCGACCTGCTCCGCTCCACTGGCGTCAAGGAGGAGACAATCCGGCTGTCCGACGTGGCGAAAGCCCCGGAGAGGGTGCTCGAGGGCGCGGACGAGCAGCTCACTCGGAGGCTTAACAGCCTCATGATGCCGACCCTTGCGTTTTTGACCTTCAGCTCACTTGCCATAATAGGGGTCGTGGGGCTCTCTCCGGTGTTTGGGGTTATAGGGATGCAGTTTGTCGACCTGAGGTTTTTCGTCATGATCGCCGTGTCCTTGGTGGTGGGATTTCTGACGTTCACCCTCTACATGGAAAAACGTCGTCCCATCACTATTCAGGTGCTGGAGATCCCTCCGGACGATCCGCGGCTTCCCCCTCCGGGAAAGGCGAGATTCGGTGGAAAATTGGTGCCGGCTTGGCTCCCCTCGCTGGTCGTATTTGCGGCTTTGGCCTGGCCTGGTGTCCTGTACCTGCTGGGCTTCACGGAGGGCCCGCTTGGGATGGTGGCCATGAGTTTCACGACGCTCTGGTTCGTGTGGGCGACTGCGGGTGCAGTAGCCGTTTACGGCTATCTCTACACCTCCAAACGCGCGAAGCTTCGAGAGGAGGAGCGTCGGAAGCTCACCGATTGGGGGAACGCCCTCAACACCATAGGCTCCCGCATGATCGACGGAAAACCGGCACCGCAGGCCATGGAGGAAACGGCTGAGCTGATGGAAGGTTCACCGCTCGCGGAGCAGCTCAAGAGGACGAGCGCGGTGATGAAACGGTACGGCGTGGACATGCACGAGGCCCTCTTCGGTCGGCGTGCGGAAAAACGTGTCCACAACACCCTGATCAGGAGCTTTCTCGGGACGATCTCCAGAATCCGGCGTGACAGCGAGGTCGCGGCCGGGCACGCGTGCATGATGGCGGCCGAGTTTCTTCGCACTCTGCACAGGGTCGAGCGACGCTTTCGGGAGCGCATAGACGAGGCCATGGGAAACCTCTGGCTGGTAGCTGTCGTGCTGATCCCGGTCGTCTGCGCGATGTCGGTCTGGGTTATGGATTTCATGTCGGGGATGAAGTTCACGATTGCCGCTCAGACCGCCGTGGCGGGGGTGACGGGGATGCCCTTCCTGCTTGGCACGATGGAGGCGAACGAGTTGGCGATCCTCCGGTTGGTCATGGGGCTAACCGCGGTAGTGCTTGGGGGGATAGTCGCCCGTTACATAGCTACCATCCGAGCGGGTCGCGATAAGGTCGAGCTGTGGTCGGCGATTTCAAAGTCCACCGTAACCTCGGCAATTATATTTACTGTAACGAGCTTTTTACTTACGATGATAACTGTGGGAGGTATATAAGTGAGAGGGCTCCCGTCGGATGAGCGAGGCGTTGAGCCGCTGGCGATGAAGATATTCGCTGGGATCGTCCTGCTGATGATAGGGTTGGGTATAGGTTATACTGTGTACATGTGGGCGGGCAAGGGAGCGCAGCAGATGCTTTCGTTTATGGTGAGCGTATCGTCGGATAACGTCACGATCAAAATACCTGAGGACGGTGAGAGCACGAAGAACCTCAGCGTCACGGTGACCCGGCTCGGGCCATATGATGAGACCGTATCGCTCGACGCCGAAGGAGAACCCACCGGCGTAAAGGTGAGCTTCTCGCCTGCCAGCGGGACACCGGATTTCGGTTCGACGATGACGATCACGGTCAATAACTCGGCAACACCTGGTACCACGACCATAACGATCAAGGCTACCGGAGC
>QMWE01000039.1 GCA_003661465.1 Hadesarchaea archaeon | reverse complement strand
TCGGTATTTTGGTCACGATGATACCGGTGATCATCTATTTGATGTGGATCCGTAGGAGGGAGGCGGAAGAATGAGGATATCGTTCAATTGGAGAAGGTTCTCCCTATATGCGGCAATAATTATACTGTGTCTGATCTGGATACTTCCGCTTCTTACTGTGGTCTTCGCTTCCTTCAAAACCGAGGCTGAAATTAAAACCACGTCTTCCCTTTCTCCTCCGTCCAGTCTGTTCATGGGGAATTACTTAGAGAGTCTCACCGAAGGTAGTCCGCCGATAGGCACGGCTTTTAAAAACACACTGATAATAACAGTACCTGCCGTGGCTGGATCCATATTTTTGGGGGCATTGGCGGCATATCCTCTTTCCAGGTTGAGGTTCAGGGGGAGCGTCTACATTTACATGCTTCTGATATTTGGGATGATGTTTCCGTACCAGTTGGTCATGGTTCCCCTCTATCAAACCGCAAGCGCGCTTGGACTGTATCAGTCAATAGTGGGAAATTACACAGCAGTGATCCTGGCCCACATAGTTTTTGGGGTACCTTTCTGCGCGTTCATCCTGAGGAACTTTTTCAGGGGGATACCCCGCTCGCTGCAGGATGCAGCGATGATAGATGGGTGTTCTCACTTCTCGTTCTTCTGGAAGGTATTGTTGCCGCTGGCCCTCCCAGCTCTCGCGGTGTTGGCCCTGCTTCAGTTCACCGGGATATACAATGACATGCTCTGGGCTCTGGTACTGATGCCCAGAGTGGAGACATATCCCATAGCGACGACACTGGCGAGTCTTTCCACCACGTCCGGAACATCGTATGGAATACTCACTGCGGCTGGTTTCTTGGCAGTCATCCCCACACTTCTGCTCTTTGTGTTTTTACAAAAATACTTCTTGAAAGGTCTGGCAGCGGTCGGTCAATAATTCAGCATCTCATCCCATTTCTACCCTTACGCGGTGGATTTTTCCATCACGCAAGTCCGGTAGATATGGTTCTTTCAATGGTTTTCCGTCGAGAGTTATCTTCTTCACACCACACTCGACATGTTTTGGATTTTTTATCTCTATTTCATACTTCGTCCCCCGGTAATGCCGCAGAATTTTGAACTCTCCCCACTTCTTCGGGATACAAGGATCTATCAGCAAACCCTTTTCAGTCGGTCTTATGCCTAGAATCCATTCCGTGCTGACCTTGAATAACCACGCCGCGGAGCCCGAATACCACGTCCAGCTCCCCTTTCCGAAAAGAGGCGACTGAGGACCGTCCGTGTTTCCCGGGAGGACGTATGGCTCCCCCTGATATCTATCGGCATCTAGTCCTCGCTTGGGTGGGGACATACGAGAATACACATCGAAGGCTTTGTCTCCTTGTCTCAGTTTGCAGTAGGCCAGTATCGCCCACACTGCCGCATGGGTGTACACTCCTCCGTTTTCGCGCATCCCTGGAGCATACCGGGTGATGTATCCGATCGATTCGTCTGGATTAGTATAAGCGGGATAGAGCAGCAGAGGACCAAAATCTCTCATGAGGTATCTCTCCACGGATTCCATAGCCCTTTTTGCACGATTTACCGGTGCGGTCTCGTTTATTACGCTCCATGTTTGAGCGTTGAGATATATCTTCCCCTCCCCGCAGCTAGAACTTCCTATCAGTTTTCCATCATCACGAGAAGCTCGCCAGTACCACTCTCCATCCCACCCCCATCTGTTGATGGCCTTCTTTAATTTCTCCGCTTGTCGCTTCAGGTGGGAGGCCCTTTTTCCGTCTTTCATTTCCCTGCAGACCTCAGCGAAGTCCTTTAGAATTCCGTATAGGAAATGACCCAACCAGATGGATTCTCCTTTCCATTTTATCCCTACGGCGCTCAACCCGTCGTTCCAGTCACCGGAGCCTATCAGCGGAAGCTCTCTGGGGCTAAACCTAGACAGAGCGAGTTCTATAGCTTTCACGCAGTGCTCATACAGGGAGGCTTCCTCTCCATCCACGTACGGGATCCTCTCCCTTAGGATGGCATAATCCCCAGTTTCAACGAGGTATGAAAGTGTGACGTATGGCAGCCACAGCATGTTATCACTTATGTTGGTTCTGGCCCCAACTTCTGTCAGCGGATGCCACCAGTGATACACGCTCCCGTCTTTGAACTGGTGTTTGGCATGTAACATGATCTGGTGTCTCGTGAGCTCCGGTTTCAGGGGCAAGGTGAGCAGGCTACTCTGGAGTTGATCTCTGAAACCGTATCCTCCGGAGCACTGGTAATATCCAGTACGTGCCCACATATGCGCCGATATCGCCTGATATTTGAGCCAGTAGTTCGTCATCAGATCAAATGCAGGATCCGGCGTGTCGACCATCACTCCGGAGATCACGTCGTTCCAGAACGCCACAGTTTTTTGGAACGCTTTATCTGCTTCGTCAACCGACATATATTTCTTGATGAGGTGCTCCCCATCATCATCCAAGCATGACCCCAAGGTAAACACCAAAGTCTTCTCTTCGTTTGGCTTCAGTTTGAGCCTGATGTGTAGACTGGCAATGTCGTCGTGGACTTTTCCCACACTGTTGCTCAGAGTTCCATTCTTTACGGCGGCCGGAGTTTCCAAGTTGCCGTACACTCCTAAAAACTCCAGCTTACTTCCCTCATAACCGCTGGGTTTCACGTTCACGCTGTGAAACGCTTGGAGCGCTACCTCTGGCTTGCCAGTACTGATGTAACTCGGAACGGGAAGCGGACGTTTTTTGCCATATATGCTGTGGAGGTCTTCGTGGTACTCGGTTTCAATGAACGTTCGGTGAAACTCCCTGTGGGTGTCCATCCCGTTTCCCAGACACCATTCCAGGTAAGTGAAGAGGCTTATCTCTCGAGGTCTTTCGGAAAGGTTTCTCAGAGATACCTTCCATATCTCCAATGGTTCATCTGGTGGGACAAATACCAGCATGGTGCTTTCGATGTTCTTATTCTGACTCGCGATGCGGGTATACCCAATCCCGTGGACAACTTCGTATTTTTTGAATTTTGGACGGCATGGTTTCCATCCAAGCGACCAGAAATCACCAGTCTGGTCGTCTCGCAGGTACACGTATTTTCCATAGTCATCTCTGATCAGGTCCTGATGCCAGATGTTGATCCGCGCGAGCGCGGAGTTGCCCCTCCAACTGAACCCGCTTCCGGCTTGGGAGATCACAAGCCCGTAGTCTCCGTTACATATGACGTTCACCCAGGGAGTAGGCGTGTCTGGCCTGAAAATTATGAATTCCCTCCCATCGCTCGAGAAGTAACCGTACTTATTTCTGAAAATTTGGTCTTTTTTCGTCATCGTTTCTACCTTCCATTCTTTAATAAAAAGCGTTTGACCGTCCTTTAAAGACTTATGTGAATTGTCGAATATTTTATTTTTAGACAGGAAATGCACATTTAAAAACATCCTTGTATATAACTCGATGGTGGTCATGGCGAGAAGAACAAGAAGGGAACTGGAGATCTTTCATTTCTGGGCGGGAAAGGAGCAACCACCCATAGATACCTTTCTGGACGACTTCGAACGAACCCATCCTGCTATCAGGGTTAAGAGAAACGCGCTGGAGTGGAGCGTGTACTCGATGATGACCAAGGCGAGATTTGCACGTGGCCTTCCTCCGGATGTGATGGTGGATGACATCGGTCAGCGAATGAAGGAGTCTGCGAGAAGAGGCCAACTGGCAGACATGACCGACTTATGGAAAAAAGATGGATTTTCAGGAGCTTTTCCGGGCTGGCTGAAGGAAGCCTGCAGTTTGAACGGGAGAGTATACGGAGTCCCTTCCAAATGTTTTACCTTTGTGGTGTGGTACCTCCGCGATGTGTTTGAAAAATACAGGGTGAGTCCTCCATCCACCTGGGATGAATTTCTGAACGTGTGCGAAAGACTCAAGAGAAGAGGGATGACGCCTATAGTCGCGAGCGGATGGGAGGTTTCGCTCTGGTTCGAGAATATCCTGGTGAGGATGGTTGGCCCGCGATTTTACAATCAACTGATGGCGAACAAAAAAAGCTGGACCGATGGAAAAGTTTTGGATTCGTTTGAGCTGCTCAGAGAGATTTCCGAGAAGTATTTCTCCCCGTATCCATTTGGCTTCAGCTTCAGAGAAGCGTGGACAAAATTGAACAACCGAGAAGCGGCGATGCAACTCCAAGGCGATTGGGTAAACGGAATTTGGCGAAGGGAATATGGATATGCGCCCGGTGAGGAATATGATTACTTTTTGGTCCCCGAGATAAATTCGACGGGACAGGTCATGGTCATGGGAGGGAATGTCTGGGTGAGTCCCAAGCACTGCGCGCATCCGAGGGAGGCCAAGATCTTCATGAAGTACGCCGGCTCGCTGAAAGCCCAGGAGGTGCTCGCCAAAGCCGGGACGGGCATCGTCGCACGCGAGGATGTCCCGGACAGATGTTATGATAAAATTTCAGCCGGACTGAAGAACGAGCTTCAGAGACATCCTACGGTTCTTCAGATGGGATCGACCTTTCCCTCTTGGATGATAAGCGTTCTCGAGCTTCAGCTTATTCAAATAGTATCTGACCCAGGGCTCTCAAGAACAAAAGTGAAAAAATTGGTCGGCGAGATAGAAACCGCTGCCAAAAAACCGAATTCCTCGAAGGTTTAAAGAAAATGTACAGAAGAGGAACCGTTATAGGCATATTTTCCGCCAAGGGCGGCGTCGGCAAGACCACCACAGTCGTCAATCTGGGCATGGCGCTGGCGCAGAAATTGAGAAATCGCGTCCTCATAGTCGAGACAAATATCATGGTGTCAAATCTTTGTCTGTATTTTGGGATAACCGAACCCTCCGTTTCCATCCAGGACATACTGACGGGGAAGGTTCGAGCCGAGAACGCGGTAATAAAGTACGAAGATAAGTTGGATATCCTCCCGGGAGCAACGGGTTTCGTGAAAGAACTTGGCCCACTGGACCTCGGCAGGTTCATAGATCCACTGAGACGGAGATATGACATAATACTGTTGGACACCGCCCCGGGATTTGGCTGGGATGTATGGGCCGGTCTGAGGGTCTGCGACGAGATAGTAATAGTTTGCCAGCCCGAGATACCCTCTGTGATGGGGGCCCTTCAGACATTTATGATGGCAGAGGAGTGGAAGATTCCAGTTATCGGCGTGGTGGTGAACCGGGTCACAAACAAAAAATACGAACTTCCAATTTCTGACATAAAAAAATCCTTAGGGGATTCCACGATCTCGGTTATACCGGAAGACGAAACCATAAAGGAAAGCGTGGCGAAGGGGATCCCGGTCGTCCTGTCAGCCCCCACTTCTTCTTCCGCTGTGGAGTTCTCCCGATTGGCGAGGGCTATCTTGGCCCGCATCAAGGGTAAAAAGCGGGCTAGATACGGACCGAGACCCAGAAGGTCGAGACGGGTGACGTAATCCCTCTTACCGCCTTTTTAAAGATTACGAAAAAATGCTGAAAACGGGCAATTTTCAACTGCCTTATAAATCATTTTTTTCAGAGTTTGGGCCGGTGGGCATGAACAGAAAAGGACTGGTGGCTGAGACCGTTGCTTTTGCGGCACTTGTGCTCTTATTTGCGGTCATGGGTGCACCGGGAGCCACGGCTAATCCAGCCGCCTTGGTATATGACGATTTCAACGACGGAACATTGGGCACAAATCTCGGCGGTGCAGCTGGAGCGATGTCTTACGATGGCTCGCACGATCCGGAGGTGGATTTCACCACGGACGCCGCGGAGGGCGCATACGCATTGTCGATCGACTACAATTTTCCGGATGGGCAGTGGTGCGGATACTGGAGCTTTTTCCATTCAGATGAAAGCGCCCTGGACCTGAGCTCATATACTGATCTTCGGATGCGCGTGAAGGGAGCATCCGGTGGAGAAAAATTCAAGGTGGAGCTGCAGGATACGAATAATAACGGACGCGGCGTGTACGTGACCGTGGTTCCAGGGTTTGAGAGCGGCCTCAGCACCTCTTGGCAGACCCTCGTGATACCGCTGTACAATTTTGGCCCCGTTGTCGATTTGAGCAAGGTAAAGCAGGTGAACATAGTTTTTGACCTGTCCCCAACCGTGGGCACGGTGTATGTGGATGAGATAAAGTTTACAGATTTGAGCCCGCCCGCTTCCAGACCATCCGGTCTCATCTTGGATGACTTCAATGACGGGCGTGGGCCCAACAATCTCGGCGGCGGTTGCGGAACCATGGATCCGGACGCCGGTGACCCAACTGAGACCATCTCTGAGGAATATGTCACTGATGCTTATGAGGGGCTTGGTGCCCTAAAGCTGGAATACGATCGGGGAACCAGTTCGTGGGTCGGATACTACAGTTTCATGCGCCCAGACGGTAGCGGGTATGATGTGAGTTCATACAGCGAACTCCGAATGGTGCTCAAGGGAGCGCTTGGCACGGAGAGATTTAAAATAGAGCTGGAGGACGCATCCGGGGGAGCCAGTTACAAGTACGTCACGGTTCCAGGGACCAGCTATGAAGAGGTCGTAATACCATTTTCCGAGTTCCAGAAGGTTCCATGGAAGCCAAGTGCGGCGGACATGACGAGGTTAAAACAAGTTAACTTCGTCTTCGACAGATCGCCAAATTCAAGCTCAGTGTATTTCGATCTGATCAGGTTCACGTCCGGGGGGGCACCACAGCCTCCGGTGGCCGATATTGCAACGGATCCGAGTCCGCCCACCGGAACCGCTCCTCTAACTGTGGAGTTCGATGCATCCGGTTCGTATGATCCGGACGGCGCGATAGTGTCGTACTCATGGGATTTCGGAGATGGGACTACCGGTTCTGGCGTCACGGTTTCTCACACGTATACAGCTGGCACATATACGGCCACGCTGACGGTCACAGATACCGACGGTCTCACCGATACAGATACTGTGACGGTAAATGCCGGTACCGGGGGCGCAACAACGGTTTCAGTCTCGCCCCAGTATCAGGAAGTCGTTGGTGATGACGAGTTCACCGTCGATATTCAAGTGAACCCAGCCACGGAGATAGCAGGGGTACAGTTCGACCTTCATTTCGATCCAGCATTGATGGGGGTTTTAAGTGTCACCGAGGGGGACTTGCTCAACCAAGATGGAGCGGCCACGTATTTCACGGTTCTCAGCATGGACAACGATACGGGAACTGTGCGGGTCGCGGGATCGATAATTGCTCCCGGTGAAACCGTTTCGTCTCCAGAGGTCTTCGCCACGGTCAGGTTCAAGGCGAAGATGGTGGAGGGAACCTCAGAACTGGAGCTTGAAAACGTCGTCGTGGGGGACAGCGGTGGGCATGCTGTTCCAGTGTGGGTGGAGGACGGAGAGGTGCATGTGATACCATATGAGGATTGGGACGTCAACACGGACAATCGCGTGAACGTGTTGGATATGATCGTTATCGGACAGCACTGGGGTGAAACTGGGACGCCCCACTGGATACGTGCGGATGTCAATCGGGATGGTGCAGTCAACATATTGGACATGATCTTGGTGGGGCAGCACTGGACAGGGTGAAAAACGGTGAAACTCAAATGGCCAGGCGCCCTAGCTTTTTTGGCAGCGTTTTTGCTGTTCCTGCCCGGCGTCGAGGTGGTCTCGGCTCAAACCACCGACGTATCGATATCACCACAAACAAGTTTAGTTGAGAACGGTCAAAGTTTTGTTGTAGATGTCAGCGTTGTACAGCATACACCCATAGCTGGAGCGCAGTTCGATTTGAGCTTCGATCCGTCGCTCCTCACGGTGGACAGCGTGGAGGAGGGGAATCTGTTCAAGCAAGGAGGCGCCAGCACGTATTTCCAGAGCGGCACCATAAACAACACCACAGGATCCATCACCGGAGTGGCCTGTGTCATT
>QMWE01000038.1 GCA_003661465.1 Hadesarchaea archaeon | reverse complement strand
GCAAGTTCTGGCGTGACTTTGCTGCCCGCCGAGGTTTTGGGTGGGGGTTCTTTATAAACAGGCGAAATGGGGGCTTTGTTCTAAACTCGGGAGACGAACCAATAAATCCGAGCCCGTAATTGTCCCAAAATCGGAAAGAGCTGCTTGGCGGCCGTCTTCGATGCGTGGGCACGCGAGATTATGACCTGAGATGGTGAGATTGAAAGGTAAAAGGCCAGAATACCCTCTTTTTGGCATATCCATATCCCGAAGGTGAAACAGAACCGAAATGAGCCGACTTATTGATTTAAACAATAAACGACAAAAACAACAATGAACGCCGGGGTAGCCTAGCCAGGTATGGCGACAGGCCTAGCTCCGCTAGGCCCGCTAAAGGTTGCTAACCTGTTGGCCCTTTGGGCCTCCTGGGTTCAAATCCCAGCCCCGGCGCCATTTTAAACTCATAAAGCGAAAGCATGGGTGGGGAAACCGCGATGAAGCCTCAATCTCTGACGGGCCGAGTAGTCTTTCAATACTTCTACGACGTGGGTGGAGACATAATGCTTGAACGTCTGCCCAAGGGAAAACTCAACGTGATCGAACGTCAACTCCCAAGGGGGGCTAGGGTCTTGGCCCCGAAATATGAGGAAGCCGAACTGCAGCCGGTGGAGGTGGACCTCGGTTTTATAAACTTCAACAGACGAAAAGCCACGGTAAAGGGAAAAATATTCCCCATCGGTGTGATAGGGATTTACATCACGGTGGAGTTCAGAGACGAAAAACCGGATGCTCTGATAGAGTTGGTTGGGCTTAACGAAGGGTTGATAAAGGTTGAAGGAAAGGAGATGGAGTTTGACGAGATCCCGCTGAAATTGTTCGGTGAGTTAAAAAATAAGATCAAATCGGCGATAGTTTATCCTTATCCAGCGTTTGAACGTCCAGAGATATACACCCTCATCATCCTCACACGCTCAGATCCAGAGCTCAGAGCCACTGATTTTCTAAAAAAGTTCAAGAAACAGACAGCCGGGATCCTGCGGGGCGAACGCGACTGGCGCTCACTCAGTGATAAGGAAGCAGAGGATGCCGTGAAGCTTTACCTCAGTTATTCTGAGGACGACATAGTGATTGTGGACTGGTACTCTGCTATAATCAGCGGAGCTGTAGAGTACACGGATAAACTTGTCCGGATGATAGAACTGGCCAGAATCCAGCTCCTTGAACTCAAGACGTACGACCGCCTCTTGGATGAAAGGATAGAGCGAGCTTATGGTTCTCTTCGCACGGCTTTCACCGGTCCGAGTATGGGTGTGGCGTGGCGAAGTCGTCAGTACCGAGAGCTCTCCAGAACTGCGAGCGAGCTAGCTGAATTACGTATAGAGGTAATGGATTATGTTGGAGACCTACGAAACATCCTCAAATTTACAGGAGAGTGGTATTTGGGAAAACTCTACCGAGTTGCGAGCGAGAGATTTCGTATATCGGATTGGCTCGGGCTCGTCGATAAAAAGTTAAATCAGCTCCAGGAGTTGTACGCAATGGCAATGGAACGGGTGGACGTTCACCGCGCTACCTCCTTGGAGTTCTTGATGATGTTTCTGATCGTAGCGATAGTCGTGCTGGAGATAATAATGGTCGTAAAAGGGCTGTGAACTTTTATTGGGTGAACCGAGATATACTCTTGGGCCCGTGGTCTAGCGGTTAAGAAGGGTTAGATGCCCTTAACATACGCCACCCTTACATCAGGGTCAGGAAGAGAGGTGGAGATCCCGAGTTCGAGTCTCGGCGGGCCCACCATTGCTGAGTTTCCGTATCTCCTCGTGTAGCCTTCTAAATCGTCGTACAGCGGGATGTTTTTCGCCCAGATCTGATTTTAGCGACTCCAGCGCACGTCTGTATGAAACTTTTTTATTCCCTTCAGCAAGTTTGTCGGCATATGTGACAATTTTTTCCTCGAGGGTGCGGGGCATGAAGTTGCGAGCAGGTAGTCCCAGCCTCACAGCTTCGTTTTTCGGTATGCCAGCGCCTATATGATTCTCGGCAAAGTTTGTCCATTTTCTCAAACCCAAACGACGAAGAATTTTTCCTCCCTCCACACCGTGCGTAATTCCGTGAGTGCGCGATCGTCCTATATCGTGGAGAAGAGCCCCGATGCGCACTAGGTTCAGATCAAGTTCGTGTCCGCGTGAAAGTATTTGCTTCGCGAGCTGGAGTGCTATCCGTTCCACCGTGAGACAGTGTTGGATAACTTCTTTGGAACATCCTGAAGCGTGGAGGGCGCGGATGGCCTCTTTTCTGCTGGTCAATGTACCACCATGTTTGGCATGGAGATTTACCTTTTACCTATTGTCATTCGTCGTCCTGAAATTATTTCGGTCAAAGACCGAGTTTATCCACCTAGGATCTGCTGCCGAAGCGTGTGGATTCTATTTTCCAGAGACGTTATCACCCGGGAATTATCGTAGGACTCCAACTTTCCACCACATCTCGGGCACCTGAAATCATTCTCGGCTGCCTGTTCAAAAGGTATTTTCGGGCAGCCGTTATCACAACTGAAATATATGGTGTTTTTTTCTTGGTTCAGTTGCTCTTCCAGTTTTTGTAGGAGGAGGCGCCGATTGGCATTTACATATCCCATTGCCCGCTCAGGGTCGAGCTGCCAGTAATACACGTACCACCCACTGTTTTCATCTCGAACCCTGCGATAGTTGACCACTCGGTTATCGTACAGATCGTACAGTATCCTGCGGACGAGGTTGATGCGCATGCCGGTGCGCTTTGCCACTTCGTCATCCGTGAGCTCCTCACCCGAAATGGTCTTGGCCACCTCATATCCATGTTCCCCAGCCACCTGTTTGAGTAATTCTATTAACACAGGGTTATCGAGCACCTTTGGCTTTGGCTGGGTCTTCTTTTCCTTTTTTTTCTTTGGCAACCCACCACCTAGAACCATATAAAATAGATGAAACTCACTAATAAAATTATTGGGTAAAATGTTTAAAATAATAAGTTTTTTGGCTTTATTTTTAATTTAATCCGATATTATCTATTTTTTTACGGTATATGTTTCAATTTTTACTATTTTTCATCTTTTACTTTATTACAGAGAATTTAAAAATATAGAAAATCATTTAAAGTCATCTCCCGGCACGATTCGAGATAATGACAAGACCTATGTACAAAAGAATTCACAAGGATCGAGATTCAGATTTTACCTTTACCTGATTAAACGTTTGTCCTGATCACGTTTAGAAGGGCTTTGAGGTTGGTACCATTCAAAGCTGATATCGGCACAATGATAGGGGATAGATTGTTGAGTACGGTCAGTATTCGTTTTAGCTCCTTGTTTGCGACCAAGTCAATTTTGTTGAGCGCAGTGATAACTCTTACTGGATACTCCGCCAGTACCTCCCTGGAGGCCCTGAACTTTCTGAGGATCTCAGGTATGGGGTCTGAAGCATCTACGACCAAAACTACTAGATCTGCTAGGTAAATCTCCTCAAGCGTAGCTTTAAACGCCTCGACCATCCACGGGGGAAGACCATCGATGAACCCTACCGTATCAGTTAAGAGGATCTTTTTGCTGGCGCGGATAGCACGCGTGCGAGGCATCAGAGTGGTGAAGTACATATCGTCCACCTCTGCCTTCGCGGATGTGAGGGCGTTGAGCAGCGTGGATTTTCCAGAGTTAGTATAGCCTGCGAGAGCCACAAGTTTGAAGCCTCTTCTATGTCTCAGCTTGCGCCGTTGTTCTCGGCTTTTGGCAACTGATTTTAGTTTTCGCCTCAGGTTTGCCAGTTTTCTCTTGACCATATCATAGTACACATCCACCTCGTATTCACCGCCCCCCATAAGGCCAGGCTGTTCCACCGACATGGCCGCGCGGACTTGCTCCCGGATGCGTGGCAGCTCATAGCTAAGTTTGGCGTACTCGACCTGAAGCTTCGCTTCTGGCGACCCAGCCCGCATGGCGAAGATCTCCAGGATAAGCTGAAATCTGTCGATGACCTCTACGCCAACGGTGCGTGATAACTTGTAGGCCTGCGATGGTGTCAGCTGATTGGAAAAGATCACCCGCTCCGCTCCGCTGGATTTTACGAGCTCAGCAAGTTCCGCGACTTTTCCCCTTCCTATATGATATGCAGGGTCTGGTTTTCTGACTTGACGGAGCACGCCGATGACTTCGTAATTGAGAGTTTTGGATAAAGCGACCAGTTCCTCCAACCGTGATTGTTCACCTGGCAAGCGTCGTTCGACCAACACGACCCGCATCGTATCATTAGACCTCCGGTTTCTGAGGATATTAAGCACCGATGGCGTTTGTCTTTCTTTCTTCCGATGGCATTATACTTTGGTGAAAGTTTTATTAGCCGCGCCGTAAAAAGTCCAAAAGGTTGGTAGATTGACAGGTTCTTCGAGTTCAAAGGATCAAAAGTTTGATGAGAGCTATATTGCCGAATACATCCAGAGTTTGGAGCGTCGTGTTAGGGATCTGGAGCACGAAAAGCGCTTGGTTGAGGGAAGATACCTAAAGTTGGACCGGGAGCTCGCCAGCCTTCGTGCTGAATTTGACAGAGTTAGGTCTCCTCCGCTGATCGCGGGCACGTTGCTTGATGTGTTGGATGATGGCCGGGCCATTGTCAGGAGCACTACTGGACCGCATTTCGTGGTCACCGCCTCACGTTTCATCAAGCGAGAGGATCTAAAGCCTGGCGTGAGGGTAGCTCTCAACCAGAGAACCCTCAGCATCGTTGAAGTTCTCCCAACCAAGAAAGACCCGTTGGTGTTGGGGATGGAAATAGAGGAAATTCCGGATGTCAGCTATTCAGATGTCGGTGGGCTTGAAGAGCAAATCCGGGAGATACGGGAAACAGTTGAGCTGCCTCTTCTCAAGCCGGACCTCTTCGCGAAGGTTGGCATAGATCCACCTCGGGGGGTATTGCTCTACGGTGCGTCTGGGACTGGGAAGACTCTTTTGGCTAGGGCGGTGGCCCACGAGACCAAGGCGAGTTTTATTCGTGTCATAGGTTCGGAGTTGGTTCAGAAGTACATCGGAGAGGGAGCCCGGATGGTGCGCGAAATGTTTGAACTTGCTAGAGAAAAAGCACCGTCCATCGTCTTCATCGATGAACTGGATGCCATTGGGACCCGTAGGATGGATGCGTCGACGAGCGGAGATAGGGAGGTTCACCGCACGCTCATGCAGTTACTGGGGGAGATAGATGGATTCGATCCGAGGGGGGATGTTCGGATCCTAGCCGCGACGAACCGTCCAGATATCCTCGATCCAGCGTTGCTCCGTCCCGGACGTTTCGACAGGTTAATTTATTTTCCATTACCAAAACAGAAGGCTAGACTAGCGATATTCAAAATCCATACCAGAAACATGAACTTGGCAAAGAGTGTTGACCTGAAAGCTCTGGTACGCATGACAGAAAGGGCTACAGGTGCGGACATAAAAGCTATTTGTACGGAGGCAGGCATGTTTGCCATCAGGGACGGACGTGAGCAGGTGGAACAGAGAGACTTTGAACAAGCTGTGGGAAAGGTCTTGCCTTCGCTCAGAATATCCGAAGTTCCAGAGTTCTCGGCTAGATCGGATAAGATGTATGGTTAAGTTTTCCGTTCAATTTCTTTGAGGATCAAATTTTTGACTTCTCTTGGGTCAGCTCGTCCCTTGGTGAGCTTCATTACCTGACCGGCAAGAAAGTTCAGGGCTCCACTTTTCCCCTCACGGTAGTCTGCCACGGCTTTTGGGTTCTCTTTGATGGCGGTTTGTATCGCGGTCTGGAGGTCGGATCTTTTCATAGGGGTAAATCCAAGTCTCAGCACGAGTTTTTTTGGGTCCAGAGGCTCCCGGACCATCTCCCGCAGCACGAGTTCTCCCTGTTCTGGTGTTAGTTGTTTGAGCTCCACCATCTTGAGCAGCCCTATGAGCTGTTGTGGGGTGAACTTGAGGTCAGCGGCTCGCAGATTCATGTAGTTCAAGACCTTCTTCAGTCTGGTTCTGAACCAAGCCGCTGTCAGTTTTGGATCCACCTGTTCGGCGGTCTTTTCATAGAGATCAGCTAGCTCTCGTTCGCTTACTATTACTTCAGCGGAAGTTTCTGGAATTCCATATTGCTTGATCAAACGTTGCTTCCTGAGATGCGGCCCTTCCACCATTCTGCTCTGTATGAATTTGATCCTTGTTTCGTCTAAGATGAGCGGGAATATATCTGGGTCGGGGATATAGCGGTAATCTTCTTCCATCTCCTTGGTCCGCATTGGTACTGTGACCATCTGACTCTCGAGATATGCACGGGTCTCCCGCGAAACCACACCCCCCCGTCTGATTCGTCCCTCTTGGCGAACTATCTCGTACTTCAGGGCCCGGTAAGCCCCTTTGATGGAATTTATATTTTTCACTTCCACCCTGCCTCCGCCTTCCAGTGATATATTGACATCTGCCCTCATTGCACCTCCCGCCTCGGATCTGACCTTCCCTGTGTATTCGAGGACCCGGGTCAGGGATCTGAGGAACTTTCTTGCCTCTTCGGGTGAAGTGATGTCTGGTTCTGTGACTATTTCGACAAGTGGAATTCCAGAGCGGTTATAGTCGACCGTTGCGGCCGTAGGATCATACTGCCCGGGATCTTCCTCTAGATGTACTTCACGAATGCGAATGCCCTGCAATTCTCCATCTTGAGCTATCGGCAGGCTCGTACGCTGGTATCCTGAAGGAAGGTCCGGATAGTCGTAATGTTTTCTCTGGATGTATATACTCCTGCCTGTAACTACCTTGCACCCGAGCATAAGCGCAATCTCAATTGCGGCGTTCACAGCCCGTTCATTTGGTGGTAGAGGTTTTGCCCCGGGCATTCCCGTACAGATGGGACACACGTTGGTGTTCGGGGGTACATCCTGATAGTTGGTCGGGCAGTCGCAGTAAAGTTTCCGTTCCGTGGAGATCTGCTGATGTACCTCAAAGCCTATTTTCACCTTCATACAGTATCCTCCAAAGCCGACATTACTTTGAGAATATCCATTTCTCCGGTGGGTTTCCCTTGGATCTGGAGCCCAACTGGGATTCCTCTCACATCACCCACCCTGACCACACCCCCACATATCCCAGCTAGGTTTGCCGGAATGGTAAGATAGTCGTAGGCATACATGGAGTCCACTGAGATCTTATCACCTATTTTGTGCGGAAGTTTCGGCACAGTGGGCCCGACGATCACGTCTACCTTTTGGAGGGCTGACATCAGCTCTTCTCGGATTAGGGTCCTTACCTGAAGCGCTCTTTGATAATACTTACCGCGGTATTCCTTCTGGCTGATGTATCGTCCCCGTATGATCCTCCGGAGCACTTCCTCCCCGCAAACATCCTCTATTCGTTTTCCATATTTTCTCCCATCAAATTTCCGCGTAGCAGAGAAGAACTCAACGGAGACGATCAGGTAGTATGCCGGCAAGGCATGCTCGAGGTTCGGTAGGTCTACTTCGACGATTTTTGCTCCCAAATCCCTCAATTTTTCAACAGCTTTGTCGATGACTTCCATGATTTTTGGCTCCGTCAGCGATGCAAATTTGGGACTTATTCCGACCCGCATATCTTTGATCTCCATTCTCTTCAATTGGCCCGAGTAGCTCACTTTTTCCACATCGAGCATCACACATTCGTTGGAGGTTTTTCCCGCGATCGTCTCGAGCATCAGGGCAGCTCCTTGAACGTCTGGAGCCAACGGTCCGATTTGGTCCAAGCTCATCCCGAGGTCGATCAGCCCCTGACGCGGAACCAGTCCGTAAGTGGGTTTGATCCCGACCACACCGCAGTGACTTGCCGGGTTCCGGATCGACCCCCCGGTGTCCGTACCTAGGGAAAGGTCGCACATGCCGGCCGCAATCGCCGCCGCCGACCCGCTACTGGAACCTCCAGGTATCCGTCCGGGGGCGGAAGGATTATCGGTCG
>QMWE01000037.1 GCA_003661465.1 Hadesarchaea archaeon | reverse complement strand
TGTCTTTATTCGGCTGGTTTTAGCCGGTTCTTTAGTTTTTCCAAGACCTTTGGTAAAGTGGTGTATTCCATGGACTCTGGACCAAGTCGAGCAGGTTCGAACTCACCCATTCTCCGCAATACTGCAGAGTATTCTTGAGCTTCTCTCCTGGCTAGGTCGAAGGAGGGATCATCAAACATATCTGCTATCAATGGTTTGCCCTCATCGTCAGTGGCTATTTTGCCATCACATACTTGGAAGCCTATCGCTACCATCCTTGGAGGCCCGTCAAATACCAGACATCTGGAGTCTTTCAGACCCACCGGCATCAATGGACCCCAGTGACTGCCACGCATCCATCCTTCGACAAAGTAGCTGTGCATGAATGGAGACAGCAGCTCTCCGATGGATGGCAATCCATGTTGTCCCCGCGTTATACAAACTGGATCATCTTTTCCGACGTACTTACCGGCTATGAGGGCAAGTTTGGTCGTGCTGGTAGAAGCACATATAAGATCATCCTCGGCCCGCCATACATGAGAGACCACATAGCGTCCTGGGGTTCCAATAAGTGCTATCAACTCATACATTTCTTCCGGGGTTTTCATGACAACTTTTGTGTTTTCAAACACGTCGAAAACTTCAAACTTGAAACCTCCGGTCATACTTGGGTCTATCACGAGACCAGCGGTGTTGAAGGGATCAGCGAACATTTTAAATAATGGATAGTTAAAGGCTCCAGGTTCTGTTTTGTCAGCAGCGAAGACTACTATTGGTTCGGATTTTCGTTCTTCGATTTCCATTTCTGCGACACCGGGACCCATACCCTTGACATTTCCGCTAAAGGCCGATTTCAGAATATCCTGTCCAGCACCGTAAAGTTTGAGTTCTGTGGCCTTGTTGGCAGCTGCAGTAAATGTGTCCCAAGCGAGTTTGTGGATCTCGGGATTGTTTTCTCCTTTTTGGTGAACCATTAATAGTTCAAGATCATCTCCAGCGTTGAACACAAAATGACTGTTGATCAATCCCTTCTTCTCCGCGTTTTGCATACTTTTTTCAGCGATGTTTTTTAGTGGAGAAGGAACAACATGGTGTCCCGCTAGAGACCCAACATCGCACTTGATTATTGTTATGGTTGTTTTCTCGGCCATTTGTTCACCTTTTATCTTTTCTTAGTCTACATATCTTGCTTTTAAACATTGCGGTTGGTGTTTTTGTGGTCCAATAGCTCCACAAGAGCTGTGGTCTCAGGCGTAGGAAAGAACGAATGTCGCGATCAGACCAGCTGCTAGCGACGCGGCAACCGCCATAAATACGTTTGGTATTGGTCCAACCTCTGACATCCGTTTGAGCGGTTTCCCCCTGATACGATAAAGCACTTGCATAGCACGTTGAGTTCCCAGATGGGCCGACCAGAGGCACAAGGGTAGATTTACCGTGAGTACGAGTAGGATGAAGAAAATTGTCCAGAGTTCATTAGGGGAGACGGAAGCAGGTGTCCATCTTCCCATTATTATCTCAAGTTTGCTGATGAGCATAGCGTCCTGCACACCTCTGGAAAAGAGAAAAAGGGCTGCTCCTGCTCCAAAAAATATCTGTGAGAGCATAAAGATGGCGATAATGGTGAGAGCGAAGTATGGAAGCGGTTGCCACCAACTCAATTGCTCTGGTGATGGAATGCTTACGGCTCGTCCCAATTCGGCAAATATGCCGGAACCATCTCCCCACCGTCCGTAGGCAACACCAAACACCCAACTCCCCACGACTACCAGCCAAAATGCATAGTACCAGTATTCTCCCCGCATCTCCTCACCGGGGGAATGTTATCTTGATCCTCTCTCGTAGTCCCGCCGAGCGATGTTTATGGCCCGACGTAGATAGTTGTGCTCTATGTTCTTCGAACTAGGCTGGGAGGTTGAAATACCTACTTTTTGAGTTCTAGTTCCTCTCTCCAGAGCACTCACTCTGTGCTCCAATACGGAGAGGCGATTCATCAACAGATTTAATTTGTTTTCGATGGACAAAATACGCTCTTCTTGGGTTGTCATAACAATTACACCATTCTCAACTTTCCCGTGGCGATATTAAGCGTTTGGGTCTCAAAGCGAAACAGTTTTTGGTGTTCAATATTCAATTTGTCTGGGCCGCCGTGGCTCAGCTGGTAGAGCGATCGCCTCGTATCAGGGGCGAGATAGCGATAGGTCGTGGGTTCGATCCCCACCGGCGGCTCCATGGTTAAGCTTTCAGAGGTAAATTTAGAGGACAGTGAAACGATGGATCGAGGCTACATCGGCGAGATCTTCAATTCAATCCAAGGTGAGGGATTATACACCGGGAAGCGACAGGTTTTCATTCGTTTCTCAGGGTGCAACTTGAACTGCGTATACTGCGACAGTAGGGAATTTAGAGATCTCAGGCCCGCTAGGTGTAGAATCGAGCTTAGCCCTGGTTCTGGAAAATTCAGGTACAAAAAGAATCCAATGAGGTCTGTGGATGTACTCCACCACGTGAAACGTTTAGTAACTCCTTCCACCCACAGCGTTTCTTTAACTGGAGGAGAACCGTTGATGGCGGGAGACTTTTTAGTAGAGGTAGCGTCCGCGTGTAGACGCGCAGGCCTCACCACATACCTCGAAACGAACGGTACAAACAGCAAAATGATCGAAAAGGTGGCTGAATATGTGAGTATAGCTGCCATAGATATCAAGTTGCCAGACCATCAAGCGATATCGCGTTCCAACTGGCATGATCTCTTCATGGAAGAACTCAGATGTATCGAGCTAGCGGTCAAAAGCGGAGTGGAGACATTCGTGAAAATGGTCATACTTCCATCAACTCGGGCGGAGAGCATTGCGCGTGTCTCAAGACAGCTGGCGAAATTCGAAGTTCCAGTAGTCCTCCAGCCGGTGACCCCTGCCTATAAAATCCGCAACGCTCCGAAAATAAAACACGTATATCAACTTGCCGAAGTTGCCTGTAGGTCTGGAGTAAAGGAAATCTCCATAATACCTCAACTACATAAGTTAATTGGGGTGCATTGATGAGGATCGATTTGATGGAGGGCTTGGGATTCTCAGCCGCGCACTTTATCATAGGGCACAAAAAGTGCGAATATCTTCACGGACATAACTGGCGCGTGGGCGTGACCGTTGAGGGAAAGCAGGACGAACGTGGATTAGTAGTTGACTTTTTGGAACTCAAATCCTTGATAAAAAAAATCTGTGAGAATTACGACCACAGACTTCTCCTGCCTGAGAAGAATCCGTCCATTCAACGTCTCTCTAGTAAAAACAGCGTGCGGGTCTCCATCCATGGACGCGAATTTGAATTTCCCACAGAAGATGTCGTCTGGATCCCGGTGATCAACACCACGGTTGAAGAACTCGCCAGACTTATAGCGGATGAATTGGTAAAAAAACTATCCCTTTATCAAAACGTGGATAAGATCACTGTTCTCGTTGAAGAATCCCCAGGAGAAAGCGCAACTGAAGAAAGGCGAATCAAGACATGATAAGTGGAACGTATTCTCTGATCGTGCATGTCCCCTACAGCTTGGCCATAAGTGTTGGAGGACTTGGAAACGTCAAGTTCAAATCCGGCTACTACGCGTACATCGGGTCTGCCATGGGCGGGCTTGAAAAAAGAATCGGCCGCCACCTCAGCAAGAAAAAGAAAATTTACTGGCACATAGACCATCTGCTCCTCCACGCTCGGGCAGTTGATGTGATCACGGCACCGGGAAAAATCCGGAAAGAATGTGAGATAGCGGAGGAACTGGCCAAACGTCTTCCATATGTCGACGGATTTGGTTCAAGCGACTGTACCTGTCGTTCTCACTTGTTCTACAGCAGTGATCTGTCCGAACTCATCACGCATGTACTGAACGGATTCAGGGCCTGTGGTCTGAAACCTGAGAAGGGGATCAGGTATGGGCAGACATAGACATAGAGAGCGACATGACCACTACTACCGAATGGCCAAACACGAAGGATATAGGACGCGAGCCTCATTCAAACTAAAACAACTCAATTCCCGTTTTGGAATCCTCAAACGTGGAGATATTGTTGTAGACCTAGGCGCGGCTCCAGGGGGCTGGGTCCAAGTCGCTCGCGAGGAAGTTGGCGACGAGGGGTTTGTGCTTGGCGTTGACATGCAACAGGTGGCCAAGTTTCCATACAAAAATGTGCGCGTAATCGTGGCAGATATAACTGATGTTTCTGCACCAGAGCTGATCAGACAAAATCTTCCTCGAGAACCAACAGTGATCCTCTCAGATGCTTCACCGAAAATATCTGGTGTGTGGAACGTGGATCACTTTCGCTCCATCGAGCTGGCCCGTGCTGCTCTCAGGATAGCAGACCAAATCCTCCAAAGGGGAGGAAAACTCTTGGTAAAGATCTTCCAGGGGGACATGTTTGATGAGTTTGTGAAAGAACTCAGGGAAAAATTTGAGTCGGTGAAAATTTCGAAACCTCTGGCTTCCAGAAAAAATAGTGCCGAAACCTACATCATCTGCAAGGGATTTAAAGGTCTTTAAAAATTTTTACGAGCTCATCCATGGACGCGTCGGTTTTGAAACCGGTATCGGAAAAATGAGTTCTAGACGCAGAGTACCCAAGCTTTCTGAGCCTCGATATGAGGTCATCGAGTTTGGGTGGTTGAGACCTTGTGCGTCTGGCGATCTCATGTACATCATAAAACAGAGGGGGCCCCCCTGCCTCATCGGCACAACGGCCGAGTAACTTCACTTCCTCTCTTTTCAATCTGAAATTTTTTCTTCCTATCTCGGCGATCATGTCATGAAGAAATGCACGATTCATGAGACTTCCGAGCCACATGGGGCCGGCGTGGAACATTCGCCCCCCACATGTACATGTCTTCTCCAATTCTGGTACCATACCGTAAGCAAACACCCTTCGCCCGCAATCATGACAGTGCGAGACATACCCTTGCTGTTTAAAAATTTCATCGACGTTCCGTGCTCCCCTCCGAACAAGCAGATAAATTCTGAAGTAATGTAGGGTCGCATGCGCTAGGACGGGTACCAACGCAAGTTCGTGTTTTCCAGCCACCCGTTGGCAGAAGCCGGTCAATATACGTATCCCGATCTCGTGGTGATATTCAGTCTTGAGCGGTCTTGCACCGTACTTCCTCATACATGCTCGTACATGAACTCCAGAAAGTGGTGCGGTATCGGTAGCGGTCACCGCCAGCATGCCCCTTCGTTTTAGTGCGACACAGGCAGAATCGACAAATTTGACTGGAGAGCCAAACGGATCTAGGTCAACGAAGTCAAATTCGTGGGCATTTTCCAAGAGGAGGACATTTGCATCACTATTTTTTAGCTCCACGATGGGACTGACGTCATTCAGGTTGACATTGCGTTTGATCAATTCAAACGATACACTGGAAAGATCATTGATCACGACCTTCGAGAGGCCGGAGACCTCCTTGGCGTAACGAATTCCCCTCGCGCCCACACCTGCAAGTGGATCGCATACAACCAGTCCCCTATGCTCGTTCGCTAGAGTTTGGAGGGCCAACACCGAGATGTCACGAGAGAACTCCATATGGGGATTGTAAAATACGGAAGTCAGCGATGGAGCATAGTCTCCTGCCAACGTCCGGAAGCTTTTCAGCTCGGGTACCTCCAGTTTGGTACATCCCTCGGTAACGATTTGCGTCCTCATGATCCCAAAAAGAACGAGCACGTGGGAAGATAAAACTTGAATTTTATCGGCAACTGACAGATACCATCAGGAGGACATTTCCTGGAACTGGGAGGTTGTTTCACAATTTGGCACATTCCAAGACCAATTCCGCAAGCTTATATGGAAGTATTTCCCGTGTGCTTCGTGTCACTTCGAATATTTTCACATCGTTTCGCTTTTTCACATCCCCGATAAATCCTGTTTTGCCCCGCTGATGAACCACGGCCATTGTGGGCTTTCTGGAATCCAACGCTGCAATCACGGCCCGCCTGAATCCAATGCTATAAATCTCCATTGGGGCAATTTCGTCCACGACCACAAAATCGGCTTTCCTGATGGCTCTTTCGATCGCCCTTCCGCTGATCTCGTCGAGACCAGCAATGTTAACTTGGTACTTGCCCACCCGAGGCCCACCAGTATGTCCCACACGAGCTAAAATTCGCTCATCACCTGTCATCACATCGACAATCCTGAACCCAATCCGGATCCCATCCTTACGAATATCCGGGCAGTATATTCCACCAGCCCGCAGCCCGTGTTCACGCAAAATAGACATGGCTCGCTCAACCACGAAAGTCTTGCCGCTCCCCGGTGGCCCCGTCACCAGAAAATTATTGATCATCATTTACGTTGAAGAAAAGTTGATTTAGGTTGTCTGCGCGGCCAGCACGACATCTTTTGTGGCACTCTGGTAGAACTCGTACTGTACTATCATTTCGCCGGCTTCCGCCGGAACCTTTACCACATATATCGCATTGACGGTGAAATCAAGCACTCCCGCTTCCATAGCACTGTTCATCACGTTGCTCGCATAGTTTTGCCACTCTACAGACTCGGCATCCGACGAACCGGCCGCTATGGCCTTTAAGGTCTCCCAGATGTTCGTGGAGTAGGTGTAGCTAGTAGCACCTGAAGTCATGGTCCAAGCGATGGTAGCTAGATCGGCAGTAGAATAAAGCACGTTGTTTATCGTGGCGTTTCCGGTTATCAAATGAAGATTTTCCGTGTTTTTGTCGTACACGTATATGTTCACCTTGGAACCGGGCGTGAGCGTCGGTGCTCTGTTCACCGTGTCAGAGATTGGAACCAAGATGTAGCTTGTTCCCTCAAAATCCAGTTTTCGGAGGGTCTGCCAAGTGGAGTTCTCGACATACGCCAATGCCTCTGACTTGCTCGTGAAGTACCAACTGGTCTGCGATGAGTTGCTCTTCATCACTATGTTATCACTTTCCTTCCCGGAGATTAGCTCTGTGAAAAAATTTCTCCATGCGTTGTTGGCCATATTATCTATGATTCCTGAAGCCTCGTAATTCTGAAGCTCCGCCAACGTGTTTTTTGCGTTTATCTCGCTCTGGAGCGTCTGCAAGACTGTACTCAGAGCTTCAACTTGTTGGGTCTCACCGACACCCGTGGCCGAATAGAACGACCCAGTCGTGGCGGTAACGACCCTGTCAAGCAGCTCCTTGCGCTTTTCTTCTCGTTGGATGGCCGCGTTCACCTCGATCAAAATAGATTCAACTTCGGCGGTCGAGCTAGCGGCCTTTATCTGGGTGGAATAGGTCGAAGCGTCGGAGATTGCCTGTGAGGTGCCGATCGCGCTCAGATCCTCCACCAGAGACATGGCGGAGAGTTTCGAGGCTTCCAACACGTCCGCAGCCGGTTTTGCCACGAAAAAGTAGTACACTCCAAAAATTATCGAACCTATGATGAGGAAGACGACAGCCGCACCGATAATTGGCCTGACGTCTGTGCCTCTTTGAGTTATATGATCACCCATCCACAAAATTAAGATGTGGTATATGTTTAAATAGTTCACCGGGACTTCCGCAATCGAAGAACGAAAAGTTTTTATTGCCTCCGGAATGATAAAATCCGACCAAAAAACACAAGGAGGGCATGAAACCATGGCTGAGGAGAAAACTACAACGAAAGAAAAAACTGCTGAAAATGTGGTTTTTATAGGAACGAAGCCAGTGATGAACTATGTGCTCGCAGTGATAACACAGTTCAACGAGGGTGGCACCAACGTCACCCTAAAGGCACGTGGTAAGGCGATAAGCAGGGCTGTCGATGTGGCAGAGATCGTCAGGAACAGATTTTTACAGGGGCTGAACGTACAGAACATTTCGATTGGGACCGAAGAGGTCCAAGGAGAAGGCGGCGCGGCTAATGTTTCGACCATCGAAATAATGCTCGGCAAGGGTAAGTAAATCCTTCCGCGCCCTTTTTTTATTTTTTATATTTATTAGCCACGAAACAGATGCAAGTCTTAATACCTATGGTTTAATATTGCCATCACAGTTCTATTCAGATGGAGGGCGAAGATGCAACTTGATGAACTTGGAGAGTTACGGCGAACCCACTTCTCATCCGAGATCACGTCAAAAATGTCGGGGAGGGGGGGG
>QMWE01000036.1 GCA_003661465.1 Hadesarchaea archaeon | reverse complement strand
GGTGGCCGCCGACGACGGGATAATGCCCCAGACGCGTGAGCACGCGGCTCTGGCGTTCACCCTCGGCGTGGGGCAGCTGGTCGTGGCGATAAACAAGATGGATCTGGTCGAGTTCAAAGAGTCTGTCTATGAGGAACTGAAGGAGAAGGTGATATCATTGTTGAGCGGTCTTGGATACCGCGGAGCCGACAAGTTCGCATGCGTCCCAGTTTCGGCGTTTTATGGTGAGGGGATCACAAAGCCAAGTTCGAAGATGCCTTGGTATACTGGGCCGACATTGATTAACGCGATAGAGGGTTTTACAGAACCGGAAAAACCGACAGGAAAGCCACTCCGGATCCCTCTTCAGGATGTCTACTCCATCACAGGGGTTGGGACCGTGCCGATAGGACGGGTGGAAACCGGAGTGTTGAAGGTTGGAGATCGAGTGATTTTCGAGCCTGCCGGGAAAACAGGGGAGGTGCGATCGATAGAGATGCATCATGAGCAGATCCAGCAGGCCGTACCTGGTGACAATATAGGCTTCAACGTCAGAGGCGTGTCTAAAGGTGAGGTGAAACGGGGGCATGTTGCGGGACATGTCGATAAGCCTCCAATGGTTACAAATGACTTCACAGCGAAGATCATAGTTTTGGCATCTCCGACGGACCTCACACCGGGATTTGCGCCCCTCTTTCACTGCCACTCCGCGCACGTGCCTGGTCGGTTGGTGGAGATAGTTCAGAAGATAGATCCCAGGAGCGGCGGAGTGGTGGAGGAGAGACCCAACGCCCTGAAAAAGGGAGATGCCGGGCTGGTACGAGTCAAGCTAGATAAGCCAATGGTGATCGAACGTGCGAGCGAGATACCGGAGTTGAGCAGATTTGCCGTTCGCCACGGAGGACAGACGATCGCTGCAGGCGTGTGCGTGGATCTCATTCCTCTAAAATGATCACAGTTTTGGCATCTCCGGCGGGGCCAGCTTGTGACTGGTTTTACGCTCCCTCTCGATAAAATTTTTCACCGTATTGATGTTCACTCCGATAGCTTTCGCGATGGAAGCTGGTTTTAGTTTCAAGTCCAATCCTGCGTATATCATGTCAAGTTTTTCATAGGTGATTCCCAGCTCTTTCTCATCCGTTTGTCCTCTCCAGAGCCCGGCTGAGGGTTTTTTCTCGATAAGATGTTTTGGTAGTTTTAGGTGATACGCGAGTTGTTTGACTTGGGTTTTGTAAATACGTCCCAGCGGGAGCAAGTCCGCGGCTCCGTCTCCCCATTTCGTAAAGTATCCGCTTCTGAGTTCGCTCCGGTTCCCGGTTCCGACTACCAGTTTGTTCGTCAGATTTGCGTAGTAATATAGGATCACCATCCGGACGCGTGGTCTGAGGTTGGCTGTTGGAAGCAGCGCCCCCACCCTGTAGTCTGTGAGGTTCTTTCTGATGCCGGCCATGGCAGGGGTAATGTCGACGACCTTGAACCTAACGCCGAACCTGTTTGCGATTTCCCTGGCGTCCGCCACATCGTGGGGACTTGTTACTCCCGCTTCGGGCAGCGAGACTCCTATCACATTTTTTCCACCTAGGGCCTTGGCACAAAGAGCGACAACAACCGAAGAGTCCAACCCGCCGCTGAGTCCGACCACGGTTCCGGTGGCACCCGCCGCTTTCACTTTTTTTCTCACGAACGCTACAAGTTTCTGTTCCGTCTTTGAGGGATCTATCCTCAGCGCCTTTTCAATGCGTTTTGAGAGCTCCAATTTTTTCACCTAGAATCGTTTTGGATAGGAACCAACCACCTTCAACATGGCAGTTTTCTCTTTGATTTCGCTCAACGCCTTTTTTATTTTATCTTCTTCTCGGTGTCCTTCGAAATCTATGAAAAACAGGTAGTCACCCAGGGCTTTTTTGGAGGGTCTGGATTCTATCTTCGTGAGATTTATACCTCGGGAGGCGAACTCTCCCAGGATCTCGTGAAGGATGCCTGGCCTGTCGGTATCGGTGTAGAACACTATTGATGTCTTGTCGTTCCCTGTTCTTCTTTCATCTCGCTTACTCAGGCATAGGAAACGGGTCACATTTGTTTCTCCACTCTGGATCTCCACGAGCACATCCAGTCCGTAAAGTTTTGCAAGCTCCTTGGGCCCGATGGCGGCCATGTGTTGTTGTCTGAGTTTTCCCACCTGTTCAGCGGCCTTTGCAGTGCTTGCCATCTCGATGAGTTCGGCGTTTGGCAGTTTTTCTCGGAGGAAATCTCTGCATTGAGCCAGAGCCTGTGGATGGGAGAGTACTTGGGTGATCTTTTCGAGCGTCGTTCCGCCGACTCCCAACAGGGAATGAGAGACTGGGAGAACTATCTCAGCTTGGACGCGGACGTCCGTCCACGCCAGCGCGTCGAGGGCTTCTCCGACCGTGCCCTCCCTGAGACTTTCCACAGGGATGACTCCTGCCTGTACCTCACCGTGTTCGACGGCTTTTGCCACATCCGTTATCATCGGATAAAACACAAATTCCCCTTTGTCTTTGAAATATGACCTCGCGGCGAGCTCCGAGTACGTGCCGCGTGGTCCCAGCACTCCGATCTTCATTCTACGCCCTCCTCAAATTTCCTGTAAAGTTCCTCGTAGGCCCGTCTTATCTCTTCGGTCTTGAAGGGAGAGATGGCCTCCTTGAAAATGACTTTTGGACTCTTTGAGTTTCCGGCAGAAAAAGCGACATCCAAGGCTCGGCACGACTCCAGCAGACAGCTTCTGGCGGTTCTGGCGTACTTGTTGTGAACTTGGAGTTCTCCATAGAGTTCCGGATTTCCGGCGAGTACAGATTTCGCCAGTTCCATCAATCGGCTGAACATAGGAGTACGAAGCTTTTTTACAAACTTGAATCCCTTCAGAGACTTTAACGAATGTAAGTATACCAATAGCACGAAATGAGTCATGCACTGAACCACCGCCATCACCCGATCATGTTCCTCGGCGTCCATTTCGGTCACGCGGGCTCCGAGCTTGGTCAGCAGTTTCTTCAACGCGATATATCGTTTTCCAGGTCTGACTGGCACCATCACAAAGTCTTTCCCCTTGACCTCGCGGGCACCGGGTCCAAAAAGTGGATGGATGGAAACCAGTTCCACGTTTTCTCCGATCTCTTGCATGGTTTCCACCACATCGCTTTTTACCGAGGCGATATCGGCCACCAGTGCACCTCTCTGCGCACGTTCTGCCACTGATTTTACCACAGCGGGTGTCTTCGAGATCGGGACACATACCAACACGAGCTCCGCTTCCGGGACCGCCTCCTCGATGGATTTAGCTGTGACCCCGACTTCTGAGGCCGTCTTGGCTGCGGTGACTTGGTTGATGTCGGCCACGGTTACTTCGCCCAAATTTCTCTTTGCAAAGTCGGCGAACCACCTTCCCATCGCACCGGCTCCAACGATGGTGGTTTTCACGTGTTCCACCTCTTGAGTTCACGTCTCGCCGCTAGTTCCATAACCTTAACTGGTGCATGTTTTCCGGTCCATATCTTAAAAGATAGTGCCCCCTGATGGACGAGCATCCCCAATCCATCGATGGCTTTGGCCCCAGCTCGTCTTGCTTCCCTGAGGAGGCGAGTTTCGAGTGGTTTGTACACAATATCATAGACCGTCATTTCTCGGTGTATCATGTCCGAGGTCACGAGGGTCTGGTCGGTATTCGGATACATACCAACGGACGTGGCGTTGATCAGCAACTCAGCGGTTTTCAGGGTTTTTTTGAGGAGGTTTGAGCGTAGCGGGACGACGCGCACGGGAGTCCCAAGCTTCCTTTCGATGTCGGAGGCCAAAGCTTTCGCGCGGGGCATGGTCCGGTTGGCTATGGTCAACTCAGCTCCGGCTTTGGCCACGGAAAATCCTATGGCGCGCGCTGCTCCGCCGGCGCCCAAAAGCACGACCCGCCGGCCCCGAACAGATCCAGCTGTCTTTTCCAGGGACCGGAGCGCGCCCTCACCGTCCGTGTTGTACCCTATCAGCTTCCCGCGCTGATTTTTTATGGTGTTTACGGCTCCGACCAAACTCGCGGATTCATCGAGTTCGTCGAGTAAGTTCATAACTCTTATCTTGTGGGGGATTGTCACGTTGAGCCCCGAGATCCCCATAGCTCGGACACCCGTTATGGCGTCGGCCAAAAATTTGGCCGGCACCTCAACAGCGACGTAAACGCAGTTCAGACGGAGCCTCTCGAAGATGGCGTTGAACATGGCAGGGGAGAGGGTACGTTTTACAGGGTCTCCTATGAGCAAAAATATTCTCACACGGCTCAATTCCTGACCTCCATCGCCTTCAGCTCTCGTACCCATTCTTTGGCCGTCACCAAGTCGAGCTGTCCCGGGGCGGTTTTTTTATCAACTCCGGCGTAGATCCAAGGCGATCCAAAAATCGGTGATATGAGCCGTGTTATCCTGCCCGCTTCTCCCATCGCGAAAGCTATTATCGGAACTGAGATCATTTTCCGTGACCTGACGAGAAAATCAAGCATGCGCATCGCGTGGTTCGGGCTCCTAGCAAAGCTCACGAGCTTTGCGATATCACATCCGGAGTCCAAGATGCGTTCCGCGGTTTTCATGAGGAGGTCCGGGTGGGGCGTGGTGGAAAAATTGTGATGGGATACTAGGACTGTGACACCCAATGCTTTTGCATCGGCCACTAGCGGATCACGGAGGCTTCGAGGTGTTGAGAACTCCAGGTCTATGCATGTCACTCCTTCCTCGATTCCATCCCTGAGTATCTCAAGTCTTGCGTCCTCCTCACCTTTAAAACCCCCACCTTCTCGTTTCGGACGGTTTGTGAGGATTATGGGGATGTCTTCCGATAATAGCTGTTTCCACTTGGACCAATCGCGTAGTCCGTCCATTCTGAGTTCCACGATGTCAGCGCCGCCTCTCACAGCCCGCCCGATCCCGAGCTTCATCTCTTTAATGGTTTTCCCAGTCACAGAACCGCAAACCGCGGGAACCCTCAGTTTGTATTTCCCCATCCTGAGCAAGTTCAAAAGCGGACCCCTCCGCCCTCTACCTCTCTATCAGGCTTTCTTCGACCTTCATTCCAAAATGCCTTCCCGTCCGCTCGATGAACACAAGTACCTCGTCTCCTGGTTTTAGTTTGGTCACGGAGATCGGCCCGCCATCTTTTCCGACGAGGTTGATTGTTTCGGCGTTCTGGAGAAGCGTTTTGTAGAGCTCTCCGTCTCGTTCCGCTTCGACCAGCAGAAGCGGTCGCCGTTCTATTTTGACTCGTCCTATTACGGAAGTTCTGGCGTTTCCCCGGGCATCGACTATCAGGACCTCATCCCCAGCTCCAAGTTCGGAGATATACTTGGTCTTTTCGCCAGGTAATCGTATGTAGGCGTGTACAGCTCCGGCGTTTACACGAAACGGACGCGGCTCCACGAATTCGCTTGGCAGGGTTTCGGAGTGGACCAAAAACAATCCACTGGCTTGGCTGCCGACGAGCATTCCCTCACCAATTTTCATTAAGGTGGTCGTGTCGACGCATGCCCTGTCTCCTGACCCCACAGGTCTCACATTTTTTATCTTGACGGGTACCAAATTCAAATGCTCAGTGGCCAGCTGGTCAAACGATTCGCGCACCTTTTTGATCTCCTCTGCTCCACGTTCTCTTGGGTCGAGCAGGACGCCGTCAGTTCCCCTCTCCAACGTTTCTACCGCGAGTTTGGCCTCGTCCACATCTCTAACTCCTGCTAGGACCTTTACCCCTGAACCGTGGAGTTCTGCGATCATGTTTTCAAGTGGGATCACCTTCCAGTTCGGAGTTACCGCGATCAGGTAATCTGCAGACCTACCAACTTCAACCGCGGCTCGTTCCATTGTCTTGTTGGATACTTCAACCTGGACGGCGACCTTTTTCCCCTCCCGTTGGAGCTTGCTCACCTCTCGAAGAGTTTCGTCCACGTTTGGTTTTTCCACGGTCAGCTTGGCCACGCTGGCTCCAGGGGCTGCGGCGTCGGCCACCACAAGAATAGAACCAAGCTCCAGTACCTTTTTGACCTCTTCGGGCTTCACAAGCACAGCGTCTGCGCCGGCTTCAATCGCAGCTGATATGAATGGTCTTCGGTTCTCCCAGGGTTCATCCCAGTCTGCTTTGACCCACACCAGTTTGGGCAAGGTCTCACCTTCTCAATTCGCGCATCGCCTTTTCCACGGAGGCGCCTTCGTGCACGACTCTTGCAAGTGCCCGTGTCATGGCATTCGGGTTTTTGTGCTGGAATATGTTTCGCCCGATGGATATTCCTATCGCCCCTGCCTCCATGGCATCAGACGCCATTTCAAGTACATCGCGGTCGGTGGTCATCTTTGGTCCCCCGGCTATGACTATGGGTACCGGACAGCCCCTGACGATCTTGCGAAATGAGCTGATACTGCCGGTGTAGACGGTTTTGATTATGTCTGCACCCAGCTCCGCTCCCACCCTAGCCGCGTGTGCCACGAGCGAAGGATCGCGTTGATTCTTTATCTTCGCACCCCGGGGGTACATCATCGCGAACAACGGTATTCCCCACGCAGCACAGGTCTCTGCAGTTTCTCCCAAGTTTTGCAACTGCTCCGCTTCGTTCGCTGCACCGACATTCACGTGCACCGAGACGGCATCCGCTCCTAGGGAGATGGCTTCCTCTACGCTGGCTACCGGTACCTTACAGTTGGGATCTGGGCCTAGAGATGTACTTCCGGATAGATGGATTATCAGTCCAACATCCTTTCCGTATCCTCGGTGTCCAGCACGTACTATCCCCTTGTGAAGCACTACCGCGTTTGCACCACCATTTGCCACCTTGTTGATGATGGTCGCCATATCCTCGAGGCCAGAGATCGGACCCATCGATAGTCCGTGGTCCATGGGAACAATCACCGTTTTTCCCGTCTTCCGGCTGATGATGCGTTCCAGCCTGATGCGCTTTCCGACCTCAGACAAGCATGTCACCTCCTTTTGTGATATGATGTACCTCCAGTGAACTACCCCCAGTTTCGCAGGGGGCTTCCTGCTTCGACGACGGGGCTTGCCCAGCGGTCACGGCTCGCGCCGGGACGCCGAGTAGGGGTCCCGCCTCCACAGGCGTTAGTTCGGGCCATCCCAGCCCTACTGAGAGTATTCGCAGGGATGCTATATAATCCCTATCGAATCCCTCCAGGATGTCCTGCGAGGTTTCTCCCGGGTTCACCTAGCTCAAAACCGGACCCAATCAAAACAGAAGGCTACGGGCCGCTTCCAACCTCCCCTCTTCGAAAAGGGACTTCTCGGCGGTAGAGTTAAAAACTGTGGGAGAGGGTAGGCGGGTTTTGGAATGCCTTTTTAGAGCGGCAGCGTAATCTCAATCGGGAACCTTATGGTGCAGTTGAAAGTCGAGCCCTCAAAATTATCCGGGGAGGTCACAGCGCCACCATCTAAATCGTACACTCACCGTGCCTTCATGATAGCAGCATTGGCTCAGGGTGAGAGCAAAATTGTAAATCCATTGTTGAGCTTGGACACCGAGGCGACAATTGAGGCTGTCCGGGCGTTAGGCGCAAAAGTGGTTCAGGAAGGTAGAATTTGGCGAGTCAACGGCACCGGGGGTGAACTCAAGCCACGCGTAGATGTAATAGATACCAAAAATTCAGGCACCACCATTCGCCTGATGAGTGCAATTGCTGCTCTTTCACCTAAGCCTATTCGCCTTACGGGCGACCAATCTATTTTAAAACGTCCAATGGGCCAGCTTATCGAAGCTCTCGAAAAATTAGGTGCAAAAGCCCGTTGCGAGGGCAAGGGTGGTAGGCCCCCAGTGGTGGTGGGAGGTGGTCTAAGCGGCGGCAGCGTCGAGATAACGGGGTCGGTTAGCTCGCAATTCATCTCAGCCCTGCTGATAGCGTCTCCGTATGCTCGGGAAAATGTGGAGCTCACCATAACTGAAGAACTGCGCTCCAAACCGTACATAGAAATCACTCTCGAACTTCTGGATGCGGTTGGTGCGAATATAAAACGAAATCGGGATTTAACAGAATTTAAGATTCGTGGTAGCCAAACTTTTAGAGCACTTGACATGACTATTCCAGGCGATTTTTCGTCTGCAGCTTTCGTGCTGGGGGCGGCGGCGCTTACCGGTTCGAACGTTAAAGTGAACAACCTTGATATTAGAGGGGCTCAGGGTGACAGGCGCATCATAAAGTTCCTTGAGGAGTTTGGTGCGGATGTAAAGACACGTGGAAAAATTGTCGAAGTTTCTGCCACAGGAGAGCTCTCTGGTATTGAGGCAGACTGTGGTGATAATCCGGACTTGGTCCCAGTGCTTGCGGTGTTGGGCTCGGTCGCGAGTGGACGAACTAGGCTCTTGAACATCCCCCACCTCAGGTTCAAGGAAACCGACCGTATTCGGGCGCTGGCCGTCGAGCTCCGGAAGATGGGGGCTGAGGTCGAGGAACGACCGGACGAGTTGAAGTTGAAGGGCGTGAAACATCTGAGGGGGACGAGGCTGAGCTCCCATGGGGATCACAGGATGGCAATGGCTTTCGCCGTGGCTGGATTGGCCGCACGTGGAGAAACAATTGTCGACGGGGCAGAGAGCATCCCCGTTTCATATCCGGGATTTGTAGGGGACATGCGGAAACTCGGGGCAAAGCTTGAACTCGTTAAATGACATGTG
>QMWE01000035.1 GCA_003661465.1 Hadesarchaea archaeon | reverse complement strand
TATCAGGTGAGGCAACCACGCGGACTAATGTCGAGAGCGACACCGCATCCGCGAATAGAAATTTTGCTCCGGCTCCAGGCTTTCCCCGTCCCGCTTGCGTTGCCATGTATTAGCAGGGTAGCCATGAAGGCCTCAACCGCTCCTTCCGCGTCAGATTCGTCATTTGAAAATGCCGTTTTGATCGGTGATTCCACAACTTTTTAATCATCAAGACAAAAAAATTAGAAACAAAGGCGGTAAAGTGGCGTCAATTAAGGATGATTCTGAAAAAATAGCAAGTAGAGAAGACGTGATTATTGGATCGGTCCAACGCTGGCTTAGCAACCCCTTTTCAAGAGCGTTACTCCGGTTTGTCTGTGGTCGGAGCAAGATGGGTGGTAACAGACTAGATATCGCCATCCGCAAGTATACGGGAGAAGAGACTTCTGCTGACTTTCAGGATAAGCTAGCTTCGTTTGTCGTCAAGTCCGTTTTGGACCGAGGCAGTGCTCTCTTCGATTACGAAACTGAAGATTTAAAAAAATACCTGAAAGACCCTGTGATCCGCCGTGGTATGGCAAATGTACTCGAAGGCATAGCCCGTTATGGAGCACGCAGGCCATTCGTTTCAGTGTCCCCATTTTTGGTGGTCTGGAACTACACCAAGCTGTGCAATCTTCGATGCAAGCACTGTTACGAGAACGCCGGCCCCCAACCCATGGAGGATGAGCTGACAACCGAGGAGGCAAAACGGGTAATAGACGAGTTCGAAGAGGCCGGCGTGGTAGCCGTAGCATTTTCTGGCGGAGAGCCACTAATGAGAAAAGACATCTTTGAGGTTGCAGGCTATGCAAAGCGCAAGGGGATGTTTACATCGATCGCCACAAACGGGACACTCATAACACGAGAAACGGCGAAAAAGATGAAGGAGGTATTCAGCTACGCCGAAATTTCTCTTGATGGATTCGAGAAGGTCCACGACATGTTTAGAGGTGTCAAGGGATCGTGGAAGCGAACATGCGCGGGGATCAAAAATTCCGTCGCAGAAGGTATCGATACCTGTGTGGCGCTGACGGCCACTCGTTATAACATCAACGAAATTCCAAAGCTCGTAGATTTTGTCGAACGGGAGCTCGGAGCCCGCCGCGTAATAGTATTTAACTACGTGCCAACGGGCAAGGGAAAGGAGATCGCTGACCAAGATTTGAGCCCACAGGAACGCCACGAACTTCTCAAACATCTTTATACGCGAATGATAAACAACAAGTGCAAGACAATCTGTTATTCAACTGCCCCCCAGTATTCCGTGGTTTCATGGGAGTTCGCCTATGGTAGTCCCGACGGGAAAATAGTCCCTGCCCATTTCATCACAGAGGGGGCGATGCAAGCCTTGCAGGGTAAGACCAAAAGTCTTGCTGAGTTTCTGGGTGGGTGCGGTGCGGGAAGGCTTTACTGTGGACTCGAACCAAACGGTGATATAACACCATGCGTATTTATGCCTATCAAAATCGGAAATATCAGAAAAAACCGATTACGTGATGTCTGGCACAACTCAAAGATACTGTGGAAGTTGAGGGATAGGGATGCCCTGGAGGGTTGTGGGACATGTAAGTACCGATACATTTGCGGAGGATGTAGAGCACGGGCATATGGATATTATGGAGATGTGCAGGCCCCAGATCCCGGCTGCATCTACAACTTGCGGTACTGGGAGGAACTAAAGTTCGAATCAGAACACCTGCCACCTGCTGAAGTTGAAGCAGAGACATGACCTGGAGTCCACTGTTTGTCTGAGATAAAGGTTTTGCTTCTGGGGAAATCAGTACCAAAATTTCAAGATAACCTTCTTAACTGTACCTGGATGATAATATAGGACGGGGACGGCATGGAAGCTGAAATTCCCGTCATAGAAGCGCAGCTGTACAAGGGTAAGGTAATGGTGTGGGACGAAGCACAGGCCAATCAACTTTATCAGAGGGGTTCGTACGGCAAGCCGCTCAGCGGAGGAAAACTTCAGTTGGCATATGTCGAAGCTCTTTACTTGGTAGAAGGTGGAAAGCTCCACGTAATCGATGAAAATGGCAGACAGCTGAAGTTCAAAGAGCTCTTGGAGAAATTCACGGTGAGCGATCCAGAGGTGACGCTGAAGTACACAGTATACTCTGACCTTCGCTCTCGCGGATACATCGTCAAGACCGGTTTAAAATTTGGGGCCCATTTTCGAGTGTATGATCGTGGAGAGAGACCCGGAGAGGCTCACTCGAAGTTTTTGGTTCACGCCGTTCCGGAGGGGATAAAACTCACTCCAACTGAGATCGCCCGGGCTGTGAGGCTCGCGCACAGCGTGCGGAAAAAGATCCTATGGGCGGTCGTCGACGATGAAGGTGACATCACATATTACTCCCTGACCAGAGAGAGACCGTGACTCAGTCCTTCAACATAAAGTCCTGGATGACTGATTTTGCCTTCTCCCTTTTTCTCTGATGGTCGACCAGAAATCTTCCAACCCGTTCCGCCAAGATTTTCTTACAATCCCCGCATATTCTATCTCCATTTTTGCACTCGCGATAGATCTCCTCCAACTTTTCATCGTCCTCCTCGAACATGAAATAGTAATATTGATAAACCGAGCACACCTCAGGATTGCCACCTTTCTCGCGTTGTTCTTTGATAGTCGCCCTACCCCCGGTAAACGCGTTCATTATTTTTCTCTTCGCCACTTCCGGTTTGTCGGTTGTGAATATGCATGTCTCCGGTTGACTTGCGCTCATCTTTCCACCCTCCCCCAAACCAGGGATGAACTTACAGTGCAGCTGCGCCGGTTTATAAAATCCAAGTTTTGGTGCGACGTCTCTGCTCGGCCGCCAGTACGGATCCTGATCTATAGCGGCGGGTATAAGACATGGAATATTTTTTCCCTTCAGCACGGACGGGAAAAAGCATGGTGCTGCTTGAATCGCGGGGAAGAAGATGGTACCTATGTTGTTTTCGTTTGTGAACCCAAACACGGCTTTTACCGTGGAGAATGTGATGTGCTTCGCCACCTGGATCGCCGTCCTATACAGGGTTTTTGCGTACTCCACATCGGAAAAAATAAATGTCTTCCTCGGATCAAAACCGCACGCTATCACATCCAAAGCGTTGTCGTACGTGAAGCCTGTTGCGTCTTTCAAACTGAGCTCCCTCTTGAATAAAAATTTCTCATCATCGGTCATCTGGAAATATAGTTCAGCGTCGAACACATCCTGGAGATGTTTTGTAAAGATCCAAGGAATCAGGTGCCCGATGTGGGTATAACCAGAAGGGCCCCTTCCAGTGTACAGGTAGAATTTCTCGCCTTTTTCGTACATGTTGAGGATCCAGTCGAAGTCCCTGTGAGAAAAGAATATCCCCCTCCTCAAAAACATGTGAAGCCCACCCGCATATCTCTCCAGTTTTTTGAGGAGAGCGGCATCTATCAGCTTAGTTCCAAATTGCTTGACGAGTTTTTCGTAATCCACTTTCCCCTTGACTTCCCAGGGAGTGACGACAAATCTCGGCATTTAAACCTCTCAATTGAATGTGACAACAGAACGTATTAACCCTAACGCGAACGGACCTCGTACATTATTCATAAAAACAGAAAAAAGGAGATTTTATCGCACGCGATGAGGAGCCTGGCTAATCTGAGAACATGATGGAGATGTTGAGTGCTGAGCGTGCTAAAGCTCTTTTACGACTTTCAGTATCTTTTGCGCCAGTTCTTCTCCCTTCTCGACGGGGATATTGATGCCCTTCCTGGTGAACCCCTTGTAGTTTGGCGTTTCCACCCACGTCCTTATGTCCAAGGTGTCCAATCCATGAAACCTGCTTCTCTGTATCACGACTTTTTTTCTGTCGTTTACCACAACCTCTTCCAAACCATCACCTAGATCCAGAATCACCATCGCTTTTGAACCGCAGATATCTTTCAATGAACTTTGGATCAATTCGCTTGAGTTCTGTTTCCGGAAGCGTCCTCAGAAGTTCCCATCCCAGATTGAGCGTGGTCTCAATTGAACGGTTCTCATCCTGCCCTTGATTCACGAATTTGCGTTCGAACCTGTCGGCAAAATCAAGATAACGTCTATCGCGGTCAGTCAATGCCTCCTCCCCGACGACTGCTACCAACGCCCGAAGGTCCCTCCCCTCGGCGTAAGCGGCGTAGAGCTGATTTGACAGGTCTCCATGATCCTCCCGCGTACGTCCTTTTCCTATACCATCCTTCATCAACCTAGAGAGGGACGGAAGCACGTTTATCGGCGGGTAAATTCCCTTCCGATGCAACTCTCGGTCCATTACGAGCTGTCCTTCTGTGATGTAGCCCGAAAGATCTGGCACAGGATGGGTGATATCATCACCTGGCATGGTCAAAATTGGCATTTGGGTAATGGACCCTTTCTTCCCCCTTATCCTCCCGGCGCGCTCGTAAATTGTCGCGAGATCCGTATACAGATAGCCGGGATACCCTCTTCTGCCGGGCACCTCGCTTCTGGCTGCAGAAACTTCCCTGAGGGCTTCGGCATAATTGGTCATGTTGATGAGAATGACCAGCACGTGCATACCCTGAACAAACGCTAAATACTCGGCTGCCGTCAGCGCAAGTCTGGGTGTGAGAATACGTTCGATCGCAGGATCATTGGCGAGGTTGAGAAACATAGTCGTTCGTTCAAGTGCCCCGGTCCGTTCAAAGTCCTGCTTGAAGAAAGCTGCCTCCTCGTAGGTTATCCCCATCCCTGAGAACACCACGGCGAACTTTTCTTCTTCACCCAAAACCCTAGCCTGCCTAGCTATTTGAGCTGCCAGTTGATTGTGAGGTAACCCGGACCCCGAGAATATGGGCAATTTCTGGCCCCGTACAAGCGTGTTCATACCGTCTATGGCCGATATCCCCGTCTGAATGAACTCACTCGGATATTCACGTGCGGAGGGATTTATCGGGGCTCCGTGGACATCCCACAAATCTTCGGTTATAGGTCTCGGACCCCCATCAACAGGTTCTCCTTTACCGTCGAACACCCTCCCCAAGAGTTCCAGCCCCACGCCAAACTTGACCGTTTCTCCGGTGAATCTGACCCTAGTCCTGAAGGTATCAACACCGCTCGTCCCCTCGTAAACCTGGATGATGGCTCGATCCTCATAGGCATCCAACACCTGACCATGTTTTATTTCTCCATCAGGGGTGGTTATCTCCACGACCTCCCCGTACGCCACCCCGCTCACGCCCTCAACTATCATGAGAGGCCCAGAGACCTCCCTCACGGTGAGATATTCCCTGCTCTTCACGTGCTCCCCCCACCCGGCGCCCTTTTGGTCCGCATCAGGTCTCCAAACTGCTCATCGAGCTGTTTTTCCATGAGCTTGTACTTTTTCGTGAACTCCTCAACGGGAAGCCTTTTCATACCAGCGATCATCTCCTTGATCGGAAGCTTTTGTATCTCGCTTACTGGAATACCACGTTTCGCAGCTTCCACCGCCTTCCTGTAAAATCCCAACACAAGTTTGAGCATGCCGAGCTGTTTTTCGATTGGACAATAGGTGTCGACCTCGTGGAGAGCAGATTGTTGCAGGAAATCCTCACGCATCATCCGTGCCGACTCAAGGACGGCACGATCGGACTCCGGTAAAGCATCCGGACCGATTAGTTTTACTATCTCCTCCAGTTCTGCTTCCTTCTGAAGCATCTCCATTGCTTCGTCCCGAAGGGGCTTTAGAGCCTCTCCAAACTTCTGTTCCCACCAGCTGCTCAACGTCCCTATGTAAAGCGAATAACTCGTCAACCAGTGGACAGCAGGAAAGTGACGCCTGTCGGCAAGCGTTGTATCCAGAGCCCAGAAGACCTTGACGACGCGCAGGGTGTTTTGAGTAACGGGCTCGGAAAAATCGCCTCCAGGGGGAGACACGGCGCCAAGCACGGTAACCGAACCCAATCGTCCGTCGCTCCCCAGAGTCCGAACTCTACCAGCTCGTTCATAAAACTCTGAAAGACGGGATGCCAGATAAGCCGGAAATCCCTCCTCCCCAGGCATCTCTTCGAGCCTTCCGGAGATTTCCCTCATCGCCTCTGCCCAGCGAGATGTGGAATCAGCCATCAGCGCCACATCGTACCCCATGTCGCGGAAGTACTCAGCGATGGTGATACCGGTATACACGCTGGCCTCCCGGGCAGCTACGGGCATGTTCGATGTGTTCGCTATCAGCGTGGTCCGTTCCATCAACGACCTTCCGGTCCTCGGGTCCTTGAGCAGGGGGAAATGGGTAAGTACGTCACACATCTCGTTTCCTCTCTCCCCGCACCCCACATAGACAACCACATCGGCATCTGCCCACTTCGCCACGGTCTGGAGGAAAACCGTCTTTCCGCTCCCAAATCCTCCCGGGATGGCTGCTGTTCCTCCCTTAGCGATCGGGAAAAACGTGTCAGCGACGCGCTGCCCTGTGAGGAGCGGTTCATTCGGATCGAATTTCTCCGTGAACGGTCTAGCTCGCCTGACGGGCCATATCTGCATCATCTGAATCGCCCTTTTTCCCTCGCTCGTCTCGATCACGGCGATATCCTCATCGACCCTGTATGACCCATCTGATATTTCCAGAACTTTTCCATTGATCCCTGGAGGAACCATTATCCTGTGCTCAACGAGCTTGCTCTCCTCAACGACGCCCAGTATGTCACCCTCAGCGACTTCCTGGCCACTTTTGACCTTGGACACGAACTTCCATTTTTTGTCTCGAGGAAGGGGATGGGCAAACACGCCCCGTTTTATCATGTCACCCACCTTCTTCCAGATGACCGTAAGCGGTCTCTGAGTCCCGTCGTATATTGAACCGATTAAACCCGGACCGAGCTCGACGGAAAGTGGTTTTCCTGTTCCGTCGACTTTCTCACCTGGTTTCACGCCGGAAGTTTCCTCATAAACTTGGATGGTAGCGCGATCTTCTGCAAGTCCTATTATCTCACCCATCAGTTCCTCTTCTCCAACTCTCACCAGTTCGTACATCTCCGAACCCTTCATCCCATCGGCGATGACCACCGGGCCGGTAATTCGAATTATCTTTCCCACACCTGCGCCTCCAACACACCTATGGTTGTGATCCCAGCTTAAATTTCTTGGTAAACTTTTATGGATAGCTCACTAGATTACATTGAAAAGGTGAACGAATGGTCAAGGAAAGCCTCCGCGCGATTTTTGAAGCTGAGAAAAAGGCAAGGGGGATGCTCGAATCTGCAGAACGTGAGAGGTCAAAAATTACAGAGTCCGCAAAGGTCGAGGCTGAGAAGTTGAAGGAAAGGGCGAAAAACAACGCAAAAAAGAAGGCGCAAAAATTGCTGGAGGAATACAGAAAAAAAGCAGAAGAGGAGGCTCAGGAAATGATGAAGAAAGCACAAAGACAGATCCTCGCTATGGAACGAAAGGCGAGAGAACGGCAGGCTAAGGCTGTTCGCGTGATCCTGAATACAATATCCAAGGTGGGCTGATGTTCAGGACGGCGAAGATGCAAAAATTCAGGGCGATATTCCCCAAAAAGACATATGACGGCGTGATCGCCGGACTACATGAAGCTGGAGTTGTCCAACTTAAGGAGATATCTGAAATCGATGCGGAACGAAAAGCCCTCGGAGAGGAAGCCCACGAGCTTTCTTCCATCCTTTCAAAGTTCAGGGAGATGGAGGAATTCGTCAGATCCCAACCCTCCAGACCCACCGCGATGAAGCAACTGACCCTCGCACAGACCATGAAACTGGCCAAACGAAGTCTGAAGAAACTTGAGCCCAAAATCACTGGGCTAAAGAAAAAAAGCGAAGAGTTGGTCAAAAAGCGCCAAAACATGCTAGCCCAGATCGAAACCCTAGAAAAATTTAGAGGAATAGGAGTACCACTGCGGTACCTGCATTCCACGGACAGGGTGAAGGTGTTCGTCGGACGCGTCGCTGCGGAAAAGACTGAAGAGTTTTTCGGAGAAGCCAAAGAGGCCACATTTCAGCGGATATTCACCTGGTCAACTGGCACGGGAAGAGAAAATATCGTGATTCTGGCATTTCGAGCTGAAGATCACCAGAAGCTATCACCGCTTCTCTACAGGTACGAGGTGGAACAACTGGAGATACCCCAACTTCACGAGTCTCCAGAAGAAGCCATTGATAAAATGAAGAGAAAGCTCGCGCTCCTTGAAAAACAGTGGGACGATCTGAGAAAATCTGTGAAGAAATTGGCTCGTTCTTATGCTGGGGAGATATCCCGAATCAGAGAACTGCTGGAGATCCAATATGAGCGCGTTCAGGGTTCCACTCTCTTCGGTTACACGGACGCTACAACCATCATAGAGGGCTGGGTACCGAGGAGATCTATGAAAAAACTTGAACGTCTGCTGAACTCTACATCTCGAGGGCGGTACGTGCTTCGCGTATATGAACCCCAACGTGACGAAGCGGAAGAGGTACCAATCGAACTTGAAAATCCCCCAGTGGTGGAAGATTTCGAATACGTGACAAAAATGTACGCGTTACCGAAATATGACGAGATAGACCCAACACCGGTTATGAGCTTTACGTTCCCCCTATTTTTCGCGATTGCTCTTTCGGATGCCGGATACGGAATCGTGCTTGGACTTTTCATGGCATCGGGAGTATGGCTGGCCAAGATCTTTCCGAAAAAACTCAGACGGATGATGATCGTCTGCGC
>QMWE01000034.1 GCA_003661465.1 Hadesarchaea archaeon | reverse complement strand
TATCTGATCCACCATCGAGCGCTTGGTTCGGACATCCACTTTCTCCTTGGATTGGGCCAGAAATCTTCCCCTGTCATCAGAAAGGACCGCTCTGAGGTACGTGCCCCCCAGATCCACCCCGGCTGCAAATTTTCTCACGAGGAGCCCCACGATAGCCTAACCCATCGGTACAATTAAAACTCTTTGTTTTCGCAGTCATGACGTTCAAAACGTTGTATTTAAGAAGATGTGCCTCCAGCTTGTTTAGGTAATCCTGTGTGCGGCATCGTTGGGTACATAGGAAAGCGTGACGCTGCACCTATCCTGCTCGACGGACTCAAACGGCTCGAATACCGCGGATACGACTCCGCCGGAATTGCCACACTCTCAAAAAAGAAGTTCCACATCAAAAAGGACAAGGGGAAAATAGCAGATATCGACCGCAAACTCGACTTCGCCAGAATGCCCGGAAACGTGGGCGTGGGACATACCCGCTGGGCAACCCATGGAGCTCCATCGAAAATCAACGCCCACCCGCACGCGGACTGCCATGGAAAGCTCGTGGTCGTCCATAACGGCATTATCGAGAATTACGCAAAACTCAAGAAGTTTCTGAAACAAAAGGGATACAGGTTCATTTCTAATACGGATACGGAAGTGATCCCTAACCTGATCTCCTATTTCATGCGACGCGGGAAAAATCTGGAAAAAAGCGTGAGGTCAGCGGTGGAAAAGTTGAAGGGAAGCTTTGCCCTAGCCATCATCAGCGCTGATGAGCCGGACACGTTAATAGCGGTTCGGAAGGAAAGTCCACTCATCGTGGGCGTGGGCAAGGGCGAAATGTTTCTAGCGTCGGACATACCAGCTGTGCTCAAACACACCAATCGGATCATAGTTTTGGAAAACGGAGAGATGGCCATCATAAAGCCCAGCGGTGCTGTGATCAAAAAAACCAAATCAGGGGGCGTGGTCAGAAAGCGTTCAACGAAAGTGACGTGGACCGCAGAGATGGCCGAAAAAGGAGGATTCGCGCACTTTACCCTGAAAGAGATACACCAGCAGCCTGAGGTCATAAAAAACACCTTACGTGTGCCTCGCGCAGAACTGGAAAAGCTAGCAAAGTTCCTGCTCGGAGCTGAACGTGTGTACTTAGTGGCTTGCGGCACCTCATATCATGCCGCGCTTGTCGGCAAATACGCGCTCGCAAAACTGGCCAACCTCTCAGTTGAAGCCGTTATCTCCTCCGAATTTCAGGAGAGCTGCAGGGCGAACGGAAAGACCGCGGTGCTGGGGATATCCCAGTCCGGAGAAACGGCGGACACGTTGAAGGCCCTAAGGATCGCCAAAGAATCCGGTGCGAGAACGGCGTGTCTGACCAACGTGGTGGAGAGCTCGATAACCAGAGAAAGCGATGTGGTGTGCTATACGCACGCCGGACCGGAAGTCAGCGTCGTGGCCACGAAAACGTTTGTCGCCCAAGTGACATACCTGCTGCTCCTATCTGTGTACTTGGCCGAGCGGAGAGGCATGTCAAAGTCAAAGATATGCAAGCTCATCGCAAGGCTCAACGAAGTACCCGACGCCGCACGGGCAGTACTCGCAAGAGTCGAACCACACATCAGGAAACTAGCGAAGAAATACAGCAACTCCCAGCATATTTACCTTATCGGAAGAGGCATCGGATACCCCATAGTACTCGAAGCTGCCCTGAAACTCAAGGAGATAACGTATATCCATTCCGAGGGAATGCCGGCTGGAGAGCTAAAACACGGCACGCTCGCCCTCATAGAGAGAGACACTCCAGTTATCGCTGTCGTGCCGCCAGGAGCCAGCCAAGTCAGGATGGTCGGCAATATAGAGGAAGTGAAGGCCCGTGGAGCAACCGTGATAGCGATAGCGGATGAAAGTGACGATGTCAAAGAACACGTTGACGAATTCATTCCCGTGCCATCCACCGAAGAACTGTTCAGCCCCCTCACCTACATCATCCCAGCCCAGCTGCTCGCATATTACATGACGGTCGAACGAGGACAGGATCCAGATCGTCCTCGATCGCTTGCTAAATCGGTAACGGTTGAGTGATCATACCATCAATCGCCCGTTCTCCATCAAAATTTTTCCATCCAATCTTACCGTCGGTTTTGTGAAAATTCCATCCACATGAACCCCAGCTTTGACCTTGCCTCCGAATGTGGAATTGTCTCCAAGCGCGATGTGACATGTTCCCAACACCTTTTCATCCTCCAGCACGTTCCCGATCAGCCGCGCTTTCGGATTCGTGCCGATACCGAATTCTGCCAGATTTCGGGAGAAAGGTCCCGCACTATCCAGCACCCTGATCAACTTTGAGGCCCCTTTTCCGGAAATTTTCTTCGCGACACCATGCTTAAACGATATCTTTATCTTCCCATGTACTCTGTCCATCATCGACCCATCGATCACCACCTGCCCTTCCGCCGTTCCCTCCACCGGAGCGACTGCGACCTCCCCGGCCGGTAGATTCCCGAAATCACCTGGTCGACGGTATATCCCAGTATCCGGGCAAATCCTCCGTCCAGCTATGCTGAACACGAGCTCCGTTCCTGCCCCCGTCGTTATCTCTACCGTCTTGACCCCGCGGAGCTCAGCGGCCACCTTTTCGGTCAACCTGCTTACCTCACGATAATCTGCGAGCATCGCACCACTGCTCATGATATCTTCCGTTATCATCGGCATCGTCGCAATGCGAACCCCAGATCTCGTTGCGCGAAGCCGAGCTTGAGTGTGGGAGATGGAATAGGTGGTAGGTGCCAGCACAACATCGGACGATAACATGGCGACGCCGACGAGCTTCGGAGGCTCCTCACCATGTCTCTTCCCTACGGGCATGCAGAGCAATATGGCGTTTGCACCGGCCTCCCTAGCTGCCTCGAGAAGAGATCTTGCGATGGTGAGTCTCGGAGGATCCGTGACCACAAGCACCCGCTCTCCCCGTTTCACGCCCATACATGTTCGAACCGCCACCCTTGCTCCTTTCAGCAACCCAGTCATAAAAGCCCGTTCTTGAAGAGTTCATCACGGAATGAGACCAAAACTTCCCGTACGGCTCCTTCGTCGGGAGCATAGACTTCAACGTAATTGGTGGGGAAAAGCAAAAGATAGCTGCCACGCTTGAGCTGGAATTTTACGACATTTTTATTAGACGTTCGCAACTTGCTGACCTTCGGAAGACGGTTCAGTATCTCCCTGAGGTCTATCTTAGCGCGAAGAACCGTGGTGGCCCTGACTGACCTTATCCTCGGCACATCAAATACATTGTAGAGATGTGGCATCTCGCTTACCCGCGGCTCGGCATTGCTCACTTTTTCCCCATGGCAACTGAGGAGCTATAAAAATTTAAAATTTATACCTACACCCGCTTTGCAGCAAGCCGGATATCCACATCCCTAACCGTTCGCCTTCCGGCATGTTCAGCGAGCTTTGCGGCCTCCGCGGCGATCTCTAACGCTCTTTCCTCCAGAACTTCGGCAAGGGCAAGGGCAGCCCCCTCGCTCACCCGCTTCGCTCCGGATTTTCTTATGACACGATCCACGGCCGCAACGGGCAATTCGACCATATATCTGCCTCCCAAGCTATTTTTTTCCTTATCTCTGGCTGTTTTTCATTTATTTGCGCAGTATTTAAATGTATCCCAAAAATCAGCTTCTAAACGAACATTTTTGGGAAAAACAAGGATTTTATCTCTATTTTGGGGAGAACATCCCACGCATGGGTTTGGATCGGGATAGCTCAAAATCAGCCTGAACTGTATTTCCGAATGAGGAGTCTCCCCTGCGTCACGGCCATCTGGATAGTCAGCGCATCCGACACAAATTTAAACTCACAGAGTAGAGTGCGTGAGGTGAATATTTGCCCTGTACAATAGTAGCAGGAGGTTTTTGGGGCGACGAAGGCAAGGGAAAGATCATAGCATATCTTGCCCTTCAAGATAAACCCAAAATTATAGCCCGTGCCGGTGTCGGACCAAACGCAGGACATACTGTTTACCACAGAGGTAAAAAATTTGGGTTGCGCCAGATTCCATGCGGTTTTGTTTATGGAGGCGCGCGGCTCCTGATCGGCCCGGGAGTTCTCGTAAATCCAGAGATCGTGTTAAAGGAAGTGGAACTGACTGAGACTAAGGAAAGGCTAGGGATAGACCAAAATTGTGCTGTGATAGAGCCTCATCACATCGAGCATGACAAGTCATCCGAACATCTCAAGGAAAAAATCGGCACTACCGGAACTGGCTGTGGCCCAGCGAACATCGCGAGGGTCAATCGAACAGCGAAATTGGCGAAAGATGTGCCGGACCTTAGAGATTTTCTCACGGATGTGCCCATGGAGGTGAACGACTCGATCAAAAAGGGAGAAACGGTACTGATCGAGGGCTCTCAGGGGTTTGCTCTTTCACTCATTCACGGCACCTACCCCTATGTCACCAGCAAGGACACCGCGGCGAGCACGCTCGCAGCAGACGTGGGGATTGGACCAACCAGAGTCGACGACGTCATACTCGTCTTCAAGGCATATGTAAGCAGAGTGGGGGAAGGACCATTCCCAACGGAGATCTCGCAGGAAAAAGCAGAGGAAATGGGGATAGTCGAATTCGGCACCGTGACGGGTAGGCGAAGACGAATAGGAACCTTTGATTTCGAGCTCGCGAAACGCTCTGCCATGATAAACGGAGCGACACAAATAACGATAACATGTCTGGACAGGCTTTATAAGGGCGCCTCTGGAGCAAAGAAGTGGGAACAGCTTCCGAACGAGGCAAAGAGGTTCATCGAGAAAATTGAGAAGGAAATAGGTGTCCCAGTCACAATAATCTCAACAGGCGTCGAACTCGACAACATAATCGACATGAGATCCGAAAAATTGTGAGGAAGTCACTTGGACAGACTTGTAATCGCAGTCACTGGCACCCCAGGTACTGGAAAATCCGTCTTCGCCAGAAAACTTGCGAAAAAGGTGAAGGCCTCTTTGGTGGATCTCAACGAGCTGATCACAGAAAAAAAGATCTACAGGCTCGACGCAGACGGGACAAAAATTGCTGATCTAGCAAAAATGCGCAGAGAATTTTCACGGACGATCGAAAAAATTGACCATGTGGTCGTCGAAGGGGTTCTGGCCCATCTCCTCCCAAAAAAACTTGTGACTCATGTTGTGGTACTGCGCACGAGGCCTAGGACGCTTGAAAAACGGCTCCACGCGAAAAAGTTCTCGAAGAAAAAAATCCGAGAAAATGTGGAAGCCGAGGCACTTGATGTAATTTTATGGGAGGCGGTGAACATCCATGGTATCGACAGGGTCTACGAGATCGATACCACTAAACTGAGACCTGCATTAGCAGTGGAGCTTTTTTTGAAGGCCCTCAAGGGGAAGACCTCCCTCGAGCCTGGGAAGATCAGCTGGCTCGAGGAGGTTTTTTAACGGGGGGTCAAAGTATAAATTGGTGATGAAATGGGAGGGACTTTGCGAACGGTCTTCCTCATGGGCACGCTCACCGCGCTGTTGCTCGTGATGGGGTTCATAGCGGGATATCTAACCGGTATTCCCACGACTTACACACTAGGTATTTTTCTCCTCCTAGCGATCGTGATGAACTTGGCGATCTATTGGTACGCTGATAGGTGGGTCCTGAGGATGTATCACGCGAAGATAGTCACTGAGTCCGAGCAGCTAAAACTTCATCAAATCGTGGGACGCCTAGCCTCCAACGCCCACCTACCCAAACCGAAGGTCGCGATAATCCCCAACGAAATCCCAAATGCGTTCGCTACGGGCCGTTCTCCATCTCACTCGGTCGTCGCAGTAACTCAGGGAGCGTTGAAACTCCTGAACGATGAAGAACTCGAGGGTGTACTGGGACACGAACTCGCCCACATCAAAAACCGGGACATGCTTATCAACACCATGGCCGCGATAATCGGTGCTGTCATAACCTACGTTATGTATTTTTCCATCTTCGCTGGCGGACGTAGAGACAGGGACAGCGCCGGATTATTGGCAATCTTGGGTCTGCTGCTGATTCCGTTCTGCGCGATGCTGGTGAGGCTATCGATATCTAGGGGAAGAGAATACGGTGCCGACGAGGGCGGAGCCAAGATCTCGCGGAAACCACTTGCGCTGGCAAATGCCCTGAGAAAGTTGCAATCGGTCGCCGAGCGCGCGCCCATGCGACAGGGAAACCCATCCACTGCACACATGTTCATAGTGAATCCTTTCCGAGGAGTCAGGCTCTCTGGTCTCTTTTCCACTCATCCACCTACTGACAAAAGGATCGAAAGGCTGGAAAAACTGGCGAGAGAGGCAAAGATCTAAAGCTGGACGTTGAGTATACGTAGCGCTATCTCAAAAATCACGATCGCTATGGTGAAACCAAGCACGCTTTTCGGTGAGATTTTAATTCCACTACCCTCTTCCTTGAAATATCGTATCAGTCCAGCGCCAGTGGGAGGCATTTCCTCTCGCCTTCGCATAAAGTCACCAATTTTTACCTCATTTCCCACTTCTTAAACTTTTTCGCAGGAAGCATGTTTCGGATCTCACCCTCTGACGATGAAGTGTGGATGGTAAAAGGAGCGGTAGAGTTAAACTCTCAAAGACAAATCCATACTTGGGGTAAGCGTGACAAAATATGTTCCAGATGCCAGCGTCATCATCAATGGTCTTCTAAGACGGATGGCAAAAAGCGAACTTACCGGGGCGGAGGTGTTGATACCGAATGCTGTGGTTGCCCAGATGGAGTACCAAGCCAAGCAGGGAAAGGACTCCGGACTGATCGGACTTACAGAACTCGGACATCTGCAGAGATCTTCAGCGGAATACGGATTCAAGGTGAGCCTCATCGGAAATCGCCCGAGTGCCGAGGAGTTATCAGGTGCTGATCCAGGTGCCATTGACGCCCAAGTTCGCAAAGCGGCCAGATCTCAGGGTGCCGTGCTCATCACAAGCGATGCCGTGATGGCCGAAATAGCAAACATGGAGGGAATCCAGACCAAGTATCTCGAACATTCCAAAGTAGAAGAGAAACCCAAACTTTTGAAATACTTCGACCAAAACACCATGTCAGTTCACCTCAAAGCGAGAACCCGACCGATGGCCAAGGTCGGCCGCCCCGGGAAATTCAGAATTAGAGTTCTAGACGAAAAACCTATCGAGGAGGATGAGCTCCGTGAGATCGCGCACGAGATCTTGGAGTTCGCAAAACGGGACCCGGATGGCTTTGTCGAATTTGAAAGAGAGGGAGCCAGCCTGATACAGTTCCGGGAATATCGGATAGCAATCGCACGGCCTCCCTTCAGCGATGGTTTCGAAATCACAGCGGTCAGGCCTGTGGTCTGGGTACAATTGGAAGATTACAAACTTTCTGACAAACTGAAAGCTCGTCTCCGAGAACGTGCAGAGGGCGTGCTCATCGCTGGGCCTCCTGGAGCTGGAAAGACGACTTTCGCACAGGCTTTGGCGGAGTTTTACCGCTCTCAAGGAAAAATAGTGAAAACCATGGAGTCCCCACGCGACCTCCAAGTTGGAGACGAGATAACCCAATATACGGCGCTCGAGGGAGATATGACAAAAACAGCGGACCTGCTACTGCTCGTTCGCCCGGATTACACCATCTACGACGAACTGAGAAAAACAAGCGACTTTCAGATATTCGCCGACATGCGGCTTGCCGGCGTTGGTATGATCGGGGTGGTGCACTCAACTCGCGCGATAGACGCAGTGCAGAGATTGATCGGGCGAGTGGAACTTGGGATGATCCCGATGATCGTCGATACCGTGATCTTCATAAAAGACGGCGAAATCCGGGAAGTATACTCGCTCAAGACGGTGGTCAGAGTCCCATCCGGAATGTCGGAAGCAGATTTGGCCAGACCCCTCATAGAAGTTCAAAATTTCGAAACGGGCGTCCCGCGGTATGAGATATACACCTTTGGGGAACAGGTGGTAGTTTCTGACCTGTTGGGGATGCCAGCCAGACCGAAATATCAGCCAAGGAGAAAAAGATGGAGATAAGGGTCTATTTGCTGGAGGGCAAAAACTGATTTTGAACCTCAACGATTTCCGTGCTATCACTGGCACGGGAGTATGCCTCCAGTGGTTCTCTGTTGAGCTCAAAAAACACGCGTCCCCACTTGAAAATGCTCATAATTTTCTCAGCCTGAGCTTTCTCCCCCAAGATGAAAAGTGCGGCCGCTAGCGCCTCTGCCGTGCTCAGGATGGTTGGTCTCCCATAATGGGTGGGGTTGGCAGCGACCAGATACGGAAGCGCCCTAGGTTTCAAATCCTTGGGTGAACGCCGGAATTTTTTGATATTTTTCCAAGAATAATCCAGAGCAACGATGCCACGACTTATCGCCACATCGAGATCAGATTTAGAAAGAGCTTTTTCAGCAAACGGGTCCAACACCAATGCACCAGATGGCACCTCACGTAAAGAGCGAACAAGTTCAATATTCCCTGTGCGATACAGCCGCATCGCCGTACACCGCCGAGGGTCGCACTCACCAGCATAATAAACGATAAGCCGCATACCTCACCCGCTTAAACTTAAACGGGTTATCCCAAATATTGCATTGGGTGACATGAGCAGAAGGGTCTTCTCCAATGCTGTAATTTTAGAAGGCGATGATCTCGAACTCACGCGTGGATATATCGCCGTCAGGAATGGTATCGTGGAAAAAATAGCCGAGGGCTCTCCGCCTGGAAGAGCCACAGATATAAAACACGGTTTCATCCTTCCACCGTT
>QMWE01000033.1 GCA_003661465.1 Hadesarchaea archaeon | reverse complement strand
GCTGTTGAATTAATGTGCAGGATATGCTTTTTGTAAAGTTTTCTACTTTTCTGATATATTTCCGAAATTTTGTCGTCCCCGATTATTCCTCTGTAGTCCGTTAGATTCCTCAACATCCTGCTCTCCACTAACTCAATTTTTTAAGATTTAACTTTACCGCCAAGAAGCCCTCTTAATGGAGGGGGCGGAGAGGCGAGTTTTTTTCTATATAAAGAACCTCTAGCTAAATACATGGAGGATGAGCCGATGCTATCGTACAGGTTCCATCTCTACTCATCAAAAACAGCAAGCCCCGTCGCTGAAGCGGGAAGTCCCTTGCGAAAGCTGGGGGCAGTTCACCTTATGCGGTTGTCGAAAAATTCGGATTTGAACAAGCTGATTTAGATAATATCATCTTGACCTTTGTCGAGAGTAAGCTTTAGTTTATGGCGCGTAGTTTGTATTAGGGGTAATACATGAAACATCTTCTGAGCCAACTCCATAAGTTTCAAAAGAATTTACGGGCAGGGGCCGTATTACTATTGGATTACGATGGCACCATAGTTCCAATAGCTAGGAGACCAGAGCTTGCTCTTTTACCTGACGATACTAGAAAGTTGCTCAAAGCTTTGATCGGAAAATTCAAGCTTGTGATAATAAGTGGAAGGGCTCTGAGCTCGGTGAAGCACCTTGTGCGACTCAGAGGTATATACTACGTAGGAAATCATGGATTCGAAATAAATGGTCCAAACGTGAATATCATTAAATCAGAGGCGAAATGCACCCGCCCAATAATATCGGATATCTGCGAAAAACTGCGGGAAAAGGTGGGAAAAATGAAGGGTGTGGTGCTGGAGGACAAGGGATTGACCGCAAGTGTTCATTATAGACTGGTTGAGAGGAATAAAGTTGGAGGATTTAAAAAAATTTTCTGGAGCGTAGTCAATCCCTATGTGGTCTCTGGTAAAGTACGGATTACCGAGGGCAAAAAAGTCTTTGAGATACGGCCCAATTTAAACTGGGACAAGGGAAAAGCAGCACTTTGGATCATGGATGTCATCGATCCGAAGAAGAAACTCATTCCGGTTTACGTGGGTGACGATCAGACAGATGAGGACGCTTTTTCTGCCTTAAGGGACAGGGGGATAACAGTTGTGGTTTCTGCCAGACCGAGGAGGTCCCAAGCCAAATTTTTTTTGAGAGATGTCGACGAGGTCAAAGCATTTTTGAGCAAAATGGCACAGATGAGAGACTAAGATTGGGAGTTGCCAAGGAGGGCAAAATGTGCAAGCATAGCTTCCAGCTGTATCCGTTCGTTTGACCCTTGGGTTATCCTAAATGAAAATTCTCCGACTTTGTCCACTAGTTTGACCTTGGCGAGTTCCGGTATCTGAAGGTTGAATATTTCTCTGTGAATTTGATCTAGGATGTCCTCTCCTGAGAGGCCCCTATCGATAAGTAACTCATGTAGCTTTTTTCTGGCTTCTTCGAACTTTCCGGATAGGGATAGCTCTAGCATTAGCTTGACCTCATCGGGCCTTGCGGCGGCGCTTACCTCATAGACCACCTTTTCGTCTACTTTTTTCTTCAGTGCTGCAGCCGCTTGGAGAATATTGATCGCACGTCGCATATCTCCCTCGCTGAGATATGTGATGGCCCTGACTGCATCTGGAGTCAGCGTGAGTTTTTCTCCTCGCGCAATTCGTTTGAGCATATGGTCTATTTCTTTATCCGATAGACGTCTAAACCTGAAAACCGCACATCTTGACTGAATCGGTTCAATGATGCGACTACTGAAATTACAGTCAAGAATAAAGCGCGTGCTGCTGGCGAACATCTCCATCATTCGACGTAGCGCGTGTTGAGCATCAGATGTCAGGGCATCGCTTTCGTCGAGCAAAATTATCTTGTAAGGAACGTCTCCGATCGGCCTTGTTCTGGCGTAGTCCTTTACTTTAGTTCGAATAGTGTCGATGCCACGTTCGTCGCTCGCGTTGAGTTCCAACAGGTTTTGTTTCCAGCCCTCCCCAAACAGCTCACGTGCGATACATAGCGCAGCCGTCGTTTTTCCTGTCCCGGCGGGTCCCGCAAAGAGAAGATGGGGGAGAGACTTTTTCTCGACGAAATTTTGAAGTCTGGTCACGATTTCCTGTTGCCCGATCATCTCGGAGAGTTTTTTAGGTCTATATTTTTCGACCCAGAGCTCATTCGCTTCCATGCGTCCAACCTCACTTAAGCTTTTCACGCATCATTTTTTTTGCAGTTTTGGGGTAGGAGGAAAGTAAGCTATCGAGTACTTTCTCCACGACCTCCCGCTCGAATTTTCCACGAGAAAGCTTAGTCTTATACACATATCTCAACCCTCCCTTCCCTCTAGATATGCTGGAAGAGAGCAGCCCACGTTTACACAAAGAATTCATAACGGTATTCACGGTGGAGCGGTTTACATTGTGCCTGTTTTTTATAAGTGTGTGGACGGTTCTCGCGGTCGCACGTTTTTCCCTCCACATGATCGTCATTATCTCGGATTCCAGAGGGCTCAGGACCGTTTGTAATCCCTCCCTATGGGGCCTGTACTCGGTCCAGCTGAACAATCACATCACCAAAATGCATTCCAAAATAGATTCTGTCATAATAAAAATATTAGCCCACGAGATTTTTAGGTGAAAACTAGAAGTAAGTTCGGGTATCTGCATGATTCGACCCGCTGCAAAAGTTTACGATGCAAAGAAAATTGAACGCGAGATCCAAGATTGGTGGCGTGCTGGTGGTATTTACGAAAAGGTAAAACAGTTGCGCTCCTCCGAAAAACCGTGGTACTTCTTAGACGGCCCTCCGTATGCCAGTGGATCAATCCATCTTGGAACGGCTTGGAATAAGATAATCAAGGATGCAATCCTCCGCTATAAGACCATGCGTGGATTTAACGTTCGCAGGCAGCCAGGATGGGATTGTCATGGTCTCCCAATCGAAGTAAAGGTGGAGGAAAAGCTTGGTGTTCGGACTAAAAAAGATATTGAACAGAAGATCGGAGTGGAAGTGTTCATCCAGAACTGCAAGCAGTGGGCCTCAGAGCATGTGTCGTTGATGACCGAGCAGTTCAGACGTTTGGGCGTCTGGATGGACTGGGAAAATCCGTATGTAACTTTTACAAATGATTACATCGAGGCGGCCTGGTGGACTCTAAAACGGGCCTACGAGAGAGGCCTCCTTCGAAGGGACCTCCGCGTGATTCACTGGTGTCCCCGATGCGAAACAGCTTTGGCTGAGCACGAGGTGAGGGGTGAATATCGCGATGTTCGTGACCCATCGCTTTTCGCACGTTTCAGGCTTCGTAAACGGTCGAATGAATATCTCCTGATATGGACCACCACTCCTTGGACCCTTCCCGCAGATGTTGCTGTTTGCGTTCATCCGAGTCATGAATATGCCAGAGTGAGGGTCAACAACGATGTTTACATTTTGGCCCGATCACTTGTCGAGAAGGTGATGGCTGAACTGGGCATAGATGAATATCAAGTGCTGGATACGATGGTGGGAAAAAATTTGGAAGGTCTTGAATATGAGCATCCCCTTCTCAACGAGGTCCCGAAACAGAGAGAGTACGTAGAGCATCACAGGGTCATCTGTGGTGAGCATGTCACACTGGATGAGGGCACTGGTTGTGTTCATACAGCACCAGGACACGGTGAGGAAGATTTCGTGGTCGGGACAAAATATCAGTTACCGGTGTTTAGCCCGGTTGGCCCTGACGGTAAGTTCACCGATGAGGCTGGCAAATACTCAGGTATCTTCGTAAAAGAAGCGGATCCCCTGATCCTCAATGACTTGAGACAAAAAGGCCTGTTGATGAAACACGGTACCATTACCCACTCGTATCCCCATTGCTGGAGATGCCAGACACCTTTGCTTTTCCGGGCGACCGATCAATGGTTTCTCGACGTGAATAGGATAAAGCAATTGATCATCGAGAAAAACTCCAGAAGTGTCAGATGGATACCAGAGTGGGTCTCCACCCGATACGTCAACGGTGTTGAGTCAGTAGGTGACTGGTGTATCTCACGTCAGCGGTACTGGGGGATACCACTCCCAGTGTGGGTTTGTGCGAAGTGCAAGAATCTGGTGGTTGTGGGCACGCTAGAAGAATTAAAAAAGCTCTCAACAGATCCGATAGAGGATATGGATCTTCATCGGCCCAGTGTTGATAGGATCGTCCTGAGATGCCCAAAATGTGGTGGGGAGTGCAGGCGCGTACCGGACGTGTTGGATGTTTGGTTTGATTCAGGCATTGCCTCTTGGGCAAGTCTCGGGTACCCGAAAAGAAAAGACGCGTTTGAACGGCTGTGGCCCAGCGAGTTCATAACCGAGGGTGAGGATCAGGTGACGAAGTGGTTCTACAGCCAGCAGGTCGTGTCAGTTGTGGCGTTTGACGAGGTACCATACAGACAAGTGTTGATGCACGGATTCGCGCTGGATGAGCATGGCCGAAAGATGTCGAAATCACTTGGAAATGTGGTCGAGCCACATCAAGTCATAGATAGATACGGAGCGGACGTTCTACGATTTTACATGCTTTCTGCGAATCCGCCTTGGGAAGATCTGAGGTTCAGCTGGAGCAATGTGGAAATGGTCAATCGAATGCTGAATGTCTTGTGGAACGTTCACGTATTTGCTACCACGTACATGTCCCTCGACGACTTCGAGCCGAGCAAGATAAATCTGGATGCGGTTCATGCGAATTTCTCACCGGAGGACCTTTGGATGATTTCACGGCTCAATAGCCTCGTTCGGGAAGTCACAAGTTCCTTGGAAGCTTATGATCTTCATCATGCTTCACGTGCCATCGCCAATTTCACTCTTGAGGATCTAAGCCGCTGGTACATTCGTTTGGTTCGGGAGAGAGTATGGATCGAAAAAAGCGATCCGAGAAAGTTATCAGCATATGTGGTGCTTTATCAGGCGATGCATACTCTGACCCGGATTCTGGCTCCCTTTATGCCCCACGTGAGCGAGGTGATATACCGAGAGCTGGTAAAAGCGGTTTCCCCGGAGGCCCCGGAAAGCGTTCACATGTTACCGTGGCCTTCCGTGAGCGAGAGCTCAATAGACCAGAAGTTAGAACAGGGGATGAACGTCGTCCGCACTTTCGTGGAGGCAAGCGCCGCTTTAAGACAGCAGGTCAAACTCAAGCTTCGGTGGCCAGTAGCCAAAGCGATCGTCGAGCTGTCTTCACATGATATGGTTGAGCTCCTAAAGCCGCTGAGGGGACTTTTGCAGGCGCAGCTTAATTGCAAAGAGCTAGTGTTGGCTGGCCCTCAGGGAGGTGCGGATTCGCTTCCAGATGGTTTTGTCGTCCTATGGACGGAGTTCGGAAAGATAGCGATAGACCCGAGGATAACGCCAAACCTCAGGGCCGAATGTCTCGCACGTGAAATAGTCAGGAGATTACAAATGATGCGCAAGGATATGGATTTGGGCATGGAAGAGCGCATCGATGTTGATATAGGTGTTGGCAGTGAAGAAAACCTGAAACTTTTGGCTACCCGGCAGGAGTACCTCTCCAGGGAGGTGCGGATCAGGAACCTTCGGATATGCAGCATTGGAGATGTCTCTGGAGATGGATACCTAAAGGACTGGAACGTAGACGGAAGCAGCTTCAGGCTTTTGATCAAACGTTTACCAGCTTAGCAGAGTCTGCGCTCAGATTTTTTCTTGGCTATGATTCTCATCTCTCCGTTATCATTTTTTCCACTTTTTTCAGCATGACTTTTTCATATTCGCTCAACAACGTGTGTCTGAGACGTTCAAGGTACCTGATTTTTGAGGAGAATTTTCGGATCATAACCGCAGTTATCAGAAGGGGAACCGCGAGGGTGGCTATCATAATAGGAACCCAGAGGTTATACGTTGCGCTTAACACCTTGGCGTCCATAATGATAATTGAAGAGAGAAATGTCGAGAGACCAAATATCCAGGTGGCTATCCCGAATTTTAACAGACGTTTCGAGTACGTCCACTGAAGTTTTTGGACCCGTGCCAGTTCTCGATTAACTGTCCTAAGCTGTTGTTTCAGTGTCAAAGTTTTTGACGATCTGGTCTTTTTCCTCGGCATCTTACCATTTTTATTTTGGGTCTTACAGATTTATACCTAATTTATGGTTAGATTAAGGGGGAGATGCATGGATAAAACGTCGGAAGTATCTGGTTTCTACAAGCTGGACCCGAGGAAAAGGCTGGAGTTTGTGCGTGATTTCGCAAAACTCAGTGAGGAGGAGGTTGACCTCCTGCAAAAGACAGGGGCATTGGAGCTCGAGCAAGCGAATCGCATGATTGAGAATGTTATCGGCACTACAGAGTTTCCGCTTGGTATAGCCACCCATTTTCTCATAAACGGCAAGGATTACCTCATCCCAATGGTCTTGGAAGAGCCATCGGTCGTGGCAGCTGCGTCAAATGCCGCCAAGATGGCCCGCCCTCGTGGAGGCTTTCATGCGGAGAGTACTAGACCGGTGATGATTGGTCAGATCCAAGTTGTTGATGTCAAGGATCATCTGAGGGCAAAAGAGGAGATCTTGACTCATAAGGAACGTATCATATCTAAAGCGAATGAGCAGGATCCATTCCTGGTAAAACTTGGCGGCGGGGCCGTGGACTTGGAAGTGCGCTTGATGGAAACATTTCGTGGCCCGATGGTGATCGTACATCTCCTCGTGGATGTACGCGATGCGATGGGTGCAAACGTGATAAACACGATGTGTGAGGCAGTGGCGCCCGTGATAGAAGAATTGACCGGGGGGAGGGTTTTTCTCCGGATAGTTTCAAACCTCGCGACGCATCGCCTTGCCCGGGCGAGAGCCACGTTTTCCAAGGAGGCGCTGGGTGGCGAGGAGGTGGTCGAAGGAGTGTTGCAGGCATATGCGTTCGCAGCGGCTGATCCCTACCGTTGCGCCACTCACAATAAGGGAGTAATGAACGGAGTCATAGCCGTGGCCCTCGCGACGGCAAACGACACCCGGGCACTCGAAGCCGGAGCGCACGCATATGCGGCAAAGGATGGCCTTTACAAGCCGTTGACTCACTGGGAGCGGAATGATGATGGCGATCTGGTGGGCAGTATTGAGTTGCCAGTGGCAGTTGGACTTGTTGGAGGTGCAACTGCGGTTCATCCAATTGCGAAAATCTGCAGGAAAATACTGGGAGTGAAGACAGCGCAAGAGCTTGGGGAGGTTCTCGCGGCAGTGGGATTGGCCCAGAACCTGGCGGCTATGCGGGCTCTGGCCACCGAAGGTATCCAACGTGGTCATCTCAAATTACACGCAAGAAATGTCGCCGCTACGGTAGGTGCCACGGGTGAACTCATAGATTTGGTGGCAAAACGTATGGTGGCGGAAGGGAAAGTAAGTTACGACAGAGCTCTCGCGATACTGAAAGAACTTCAAAAATAATCATTGGCACATGTCTTGGTGTAATTAGACGATCTCCAAGAAAACGTGTTTGTCGGGAAACCTTCCGCTAGGGTTAAAAAGAGAAAGCATGCTGGTAAAAGGAGGGATGCCGATGGTCAAAAAAGTTGCAATTTTCGATCTCGAGAGCGTGCTCCTAGATGCCGAGTTTTTGCCGCTGCTCGCAGAACGTTTCAACAAATCAAAACTGGTTCACGAGATCACCATCCGGGGCCTGAGGGGTGAGATCAAATGGGAAGAGGGGCTTCAGCAGAGGATAGATGTGCTAAAGGGCGCTGATTACAAAACGGCCTTGGAGGTGGCGAATTCGATGCCCTATATGAAAGGCGCTCACGAAGTGTGCAGCGAATTGAAGCGGAGGGGATATGTGCTTATCGGGGTTACGGGTGGTTTTACCATATTTTCAGAAAGGGTGAAAAAAGAACTGGGCTTGGATTATCTTTTCACGAACAAACTCGTCTTCAACAATGGTGGCCTTTCCGGTATAGAGCCACTTACGGTGATGAGCGACCGCGTCGTGGGTCTTGAGGAGCTGTTGGTGAAAATGAAGGTAAAAAAAGACGATGTGTTAGCCGTGGTTGACGGAGCAAATGATATGAAGCTTTTTAGATATGCTCGTTTGAGGGTGGCATTTAACGCGCAGCCAATAGTGAAGGAAGTGGCCAACGTAATAATAGATGAAAAAGATTTGACGAAGATTCTTAATTACGTGAATTGATCGGTGATTTGATATCTTTACCGCAGAGGACGATATTTAGAGCCAGTATTTTCTCCCCTGTTTCTGGATTTCTTTAGGGCATCCAAAAGCGACAAGAGTTCATCAAAATTTTTCACGATTTTGAGGCTCTGGGCCAACATGTTGTTTATTTCCTCCTCTCTGGCAAATACGCGAATATCGGTCTTGAGACCGATCACCGGTTTCCCTATGGCTGAGGCGTAACCTATCTCAAATGCCGTGCCGGAGTCCACATCGGGTCCATCGAGAACCGCCACGAGCAGATCTGACTTCTCGATCCCGCGTAGGTCTTTCCTGTACAGCTTCCCATACTCTTTATCGGATTTGACCTTCCACAGTTGTCCGAGATCTCGCTGAGGAAGAATCGTCTCAAACCCATGTCTTCTGAGAAACCGATCTAGTTTTAAGTTGAATTCGCGTTCCGCTTGCGAGAACAGTGGCCCAGCGATAAACACCTTGGTTCCCATCAGGCTACTTTCTTAAGTGTTCAAACTAAAATCTATTATGCCGGCGAGCTGGTGGGCGACCGTCGGGCGAAAGCCTGAGGAAACTCCGTCCATCTGACAGGAACGCGAACCTGTAAAGGTCCGGCCGAGAGGTCGGGGCAATGGAACAGAAACGATACCCCACGACTCGCGCCATGATGCGGCAACGC
>QMWE01000032.1 GCA_003661465.1 Hadesarchaea archaeon | reverse complement strand
CGAGATTGGGCATGAAGGAACGAGAAATGGAAAAGATAGCTGACTTCATTAAACGTATAGTGGTGGATGGAGAGAAAGCTGACCGTATAGCTGCCGAGGTAGCAGAATTCAGACGGGGTTATCAAGAGGTAAGGTATTGTTTCGGCTCCGCCGTGCAGGCTTATGAGTATCTGAAAATAAGATAGATCTACCGCAAAATTTTAAATTTCAAGTTTAGCAGACTCATCGAAGTTTTTCGACCACCGTTTCCACTGTTTTCTTGTGTTTCCACTCGAAATAAGGCCCATGACATCTTTTTTTTGAAAAATGGGTCAAAAATCCAACATTCTTAAAAGAAAGAGATAAAAGCTGTAAAATTGGATCTGAGCTGTTTTCGGTGACCCCTCCTCAAAATAATAAAAAAAATAGCTCATCCAGGTCTAAACAGGGATAAAAATGCGTCTACCGTTGAACGGAGATGTTAACGTGTCCAATGATGTACATACCGGGCCCCTTCTGTGGTTAAACAATATTGCAATAAGTATAAGTAATAAAATAATAAATGTTTCCTCAAATTTAAACAATAAGTGCAAATTTTTCACGGTCCTGTTTTTAAGCGACACAGTTCCTCTTTTTAACACCATTCTGACGGGGGGCTGGAATATTGGAATCAGTGCTTAAAGAGAAAGTAGAGGGTTTCCTCCACAGGAAGGATATCCTCAAAGAGCTACGGAAGAGAACCGCCGCCGGACAAAAATCGTTGGTTATAAATTTTGATGATATCCTTGAATTCGATAAGGATCTAGCAAAATGTCTGCTTGACTCACCACTAGATTTTTTCAACACTGCAGACGCGATTCTCGAGGGGATAACGAAAATAAGCGGCATGCGTTTGCGTGTCAAGTCGCTTCCGGAAAGCATAGAAATTCGCAACATTCGCGCCGAACACGTGGGCAAATTTATCCAAGTGGAAGGCATAATGACCCGTACCAGCGAGGTTAAACCGGAGGCCAAGGAAGCCGTATTCAAATGCAGGTACTGTGGCGAGGAGAACAGGGTTTTCCAGGCGGGAGAATTCTTCAGACAACCACTTTCATGCGAAAACCCGAATTGTCGTCGTAAAGGCGCGTTCGATTTGATAATTGAGAGCACGGTGTTCCGTGACTGGCAGAGCATATGCGTTCAGGAACCACCGGAAAAGTTACGTGGGGGGAGAATGCCGCAGAAGTTGGACGGCATAATAAGGGACGATTTCGTCGATAAGGCTGTTCCGGGTAATCACGTCGTCCTGACCGGAGTTTTGAGGGTGTTTCAAGAGAGACAAAAGCGAGAACGTAGGACGACTTTTAGAAAGATATTGTTCGTGAGCCATGTGGAGGTACGACAAAAAGGTGTGGAGGAAACGGAATTAACCGAGGAGGACGAGAAAAAAATAAAGGAGCTCGCCAAGGACCCATGGGTTAGAAATAAAATAGTCCAATCTGTGGTTCCAGCGATCCATGGCTGTGAAGCGATAAAGGAGGCTGTTGCTCTTCAGCTTTTTGGGTGCAATCCAACGGTTCTGCCAGATGGAACTAGAATTCGCGGTGATACTCATATCCTGCTTTGTGGGGATCCTGGAACAGCCAAAAGCCAGATACTCAAGTGGGTCGCAAATGTAGCTCCGCGTGGTCTGTACACCTCGGGGATGAAATCGACCGGGGCTGGTCTCACAGCTGCAGCGGTTAGAGACGACCTAAGTGGCGGATGGGGGCTCGAAGCCGGGGCTCTGGTGATAGCAGATGGTGGACTGGCGAGCATAGATGAGTTTGAAAAGATGAACAAGGATGAAGCGGCTGCAATTTTAGAGTCGATGGAACAACAGACGATAAGTGTCGCCAAGGCAGGCATAGTTGCGACTCTCAATACTCGCACGGCGATTCTCGCAGCTACCAATCCAAAGCATGGAAGATTCGATAAGAATATTCCTCCAGCCCAGCAGTTGGCACTTGATCCGGTATTGCTTTCTAGGTTCGACCTAGTGTTGCTCTTGCGTGATGAACCACGTGTCGATAATGACCGTTCCATGGCACAGCACGTATTGCAGATGCATACTGCTCCAAAAAAAGTCGTCAAGGCACCGTTTGATCCGGAATTCCTGCGCAAGATCATCATATACGCACGGAAGTACATCGATCCAAAAATTGAGGATAAAAAAGTCTCAAAAGTGATAGAGGATTTTTTTGTCGATTGGAGGAAGGTCGTGGCGGAGGGGGCTCCCCTACCCATCACGGTCAGGCAGCTGGAAGCGCTCATACGTTTGGCAAAGTCTAACGCTAGGATGAGACTCAGCACCCGTGTCACAGTTGAGGACGCGAACAGGGCTATAAACCTCATAAAGACGAGCTTGAGGGAGGCGGGAATAGACACAGAAGCAAACGTTGTCGATATAGATCTGATAATGACTGGGATATCAAAGTCCCAGCGAGAGAAACGTCAGCGTGTATTCGACATCATCAGAGAGCTAGAAGAACAGTATGAGGGTGCGGCACCCATTGAAAAAGTGAAGATACAGGCCATGGCGGAGGGCATCAAGGAGGGATTTGTGGATTGGGTAATAGAGGAAGAAAAAAAGAGGGGATATCTCTACTCTCCAACTCCGGAGACGGTCAGCAGGGCGGTGAAATAATATGAAGACGAAGGTTCACATTCTGAAAGAGGTCCCGGAGATAAAATTGGTTCGAAGACAGCTGGGCTCGTTTGCCCGGGGGGACGAGGTGGAACTCTGGACGTGGGATGCTATAGTTTTGGAACGCCATGGAGTTGCCGAGTCGGTTCAAAAACTTGAGCCCGCCGAGCTTAGAAAGCTTATCCTCGCGGAGGAACGCAACTTGTCCATTGAGCCGTTGCCTGACGATTTTTATCGACTCGCCGCCCAGAGGATCTCAATTTTGCGAGAGGCGGGCAAATCCAAAAGGGCAGATGAGTTGAGGGAGCAAATTCTGGCGCTGGTGGAGATACGTCTCCCGAAACTCCTTCGCCTTGCCCTGTCTCCAGGGGAGGCCCTCGATCTGCCGGTTGAAGAACATTTTCTCATAAATCGCTTGGCCGACACGCTGGATGGCTGGATTGAAAGGTTGAGCGCTTTGCTTGAAAGATCTGGAGAGGAGGTGGAAAAACATGAGCCCGGAAAATCTGTTCAGCGCATTGCTGGAGACGAAACAAATATTCAAAAATCGGGAATACCTTCGCCCTAGCTATACACCCGACGAGTTGCCTCACAGAGATGAGCAGATCCATCAACTCGCACGGATACTTGCAGCGCCCCTGCGCGGCGAAACCCCCTCGAACATCTTCCTTTACGGCAAGCCTGGAACGGGAAAAACCGCAACGGTGAGATATGTGGCAAAGGAGCTGGAGAGGGTCAGCGACCGGGCACCGCTGAAAGTAAAAGTGGTTTACCTGAACTGCGAAATCGTGAACACCCAGTACAGGATACTTGCGACAATTTCAGACGTTTTTCTCAGAAATCTGGAGGATACCCGCGGTGAAAAATTTTTAAAGTCGGCCGGGCTCCCCAGGCGGGTGCCCATGACCGGGTGGCCAACGGATGAGGTCTATCACAGTTTCTTTAGAGCTCTGGACGAGGACCGACAACTTGCTGTGGTAATACTCGACGAGATCGACAAGCTCGTTCAAAGGAGCGGCGATGAGATTTTGTATCTCCTGACACGTATGAACCTGGACCTGAAGAATGCAAAAGTGGCTGTTGTCGGAATTTCAAATGATACGAATTTCATGGAATATCTCGATCCCCGTGTCCGAAGTAGTCTCAGCGAGGAGGAGATAGTGTTCCCAGCGTACAATGCACTTCAGTTGAAAGATATCCTGGAGAAGAGGGCCAAGATAAGCTTCATGGACGGTGTCATCGGGAACGGAGTGATACAACTCTGTGCGGCTCATGCGGCCAGAGAACACGGAGACGCCCGGAGGGCCTTGGACATGCTTCGGGTAGCAGGAGAACTTGCGGAGCGTGATGGAGCGGAGCTCGTCACCGTGGAACATGTAAGGCGCGCGTACGAGAAAATCGAGCAGGATAAAATGGTGGAGATAATTCGAACCTTACCGACACAGTCAAAACTAGTGCTATACAGTGTCGTGCTGCTGGCTGAGAGGACCCCACGAAGAATAGTAAGTGGCGATGTGTATGAAGTGTATCAAGACCTCTGCCATCAGATCGGGCTGGATGTTCTGACACGGCGTCGTATAAGTGATCTTATCTCTGAACTGGACATGCTTGGGATCATAAATGCCCAAGTGATCAACAGAGGACGTCACGGGAGGACGAAGGAGATAAAGCTGAACATCCACCCGACACAGGCAAGAGCTGCGATTCATGAGGATTACTCCATAGGAAGCTTGGAAACCTTGATTCTCCCCAGCCAGAGTTTAAGGACGTGAGGAGTTTTTCATGGACGAAAGCTCCGTAGTTAGAAAATTCATGGACATCGACATGCAACTCACAAAGGGTGCACTCGAGGTGCTCCGATCTCACGAAAATATGGAGGCTGCTGTGCAGAAGGTATTATTGGCGTTGACCGAGAGGGAGACCAAGCCGTTCGTAATAACTCCAGATATCGTTACGGAGATCCTGGGAGGAGAGGTTCATGAGCCGGAACGATCGGCCCGTCCAAGACCATCGTCCCCGGTCACAGAGGCCGAGAGCACGCGGAAACTGGAGGACGAGGCCAAGACAAAACCCCTCCCGGAATTGTCTCATACCAAGTTCAAACCAATCGCAGCGGAGTACGAATCGCGCGTGAAGATATTGAGAGATGTGACCGGTAAAAGTTACAGCGAGGGAGAGTTGAAAGATTTCGTCGGGCTTTTCAAGGATAGGTTCGAAAAAATGAAACGCATTTTACGAAATCGGATCGAATTGCAGGATTCCATCCCCATGGGAAGTTTGAGCAAACTCGGTGAGAGACAGATCGTCAAGGTGATCGGGATGGTATCGGATAAACGGGAATCCTCATCCGGAAACGTGATGATAGACCTGGAAGACCCTACCGGGAGGGCAACCGCCTTTGTATTCAAGAAAAGGGGAGAACTGTTCCAGAAAGCTTCAGAGGTGGTCACCGATGAGGTGATCGGCGTGGTGGGATCCTTACGTGCCGGTGACAGGATTCCGAGAATCTTCGTGAACGACATAATCTGGCCAGACCTGCCGGTAAAGCATGAGCTTCATAGAGCGGAGGATCCGGTCTGCGCCGCGCTGATATCGGACTTGCACGTTGGCAGTGAGATGTTTCTGGAAGACCTGTTTTTGAAGTTTGTCAGATGGCTTCGGGGAGATACGGGAAACGGCAAGCAGAGAGAACTTGCCGGCAGGGTGAAATACATCGTTCTTGCCGGCGATGTCGTGGACGGAATAGGTGTCTATCCTCGTCAGGAGGAGGAGCTTCTGATCGACGACATTTTCAAACAGTACGAGGTGGCGGCTACCATTTTGGGACAGATCCCGGAACACATCACCCTCGTGATACTTCCCGGCAACCACGACGCTGTGCGCCCGTCAGAGCCACAGCCGGCGATTTCCAAGGATGTGGCTGAAGGGCTGTATGATTTGAACACCGTGATGGTGGGAAATCCCGCTTGGCTATCCCTTCACGGAGTCAATTTCATAGCATATCACGGAAGAAGTTTCGATGATCTCATAGGAACCATGCCAGGGCTCAACCGTCAGAATCCGGTGGCTCCCATGGTCAAACTCCTGCAAAAACGCCATTTGGCGCCCATTTATGGAGGACGTGCTGCTCTCTCCCCGGAACAGCACGACTACATGGTAATAGATGAAATTCCAGACGTTTTTCATTGCGGACACGTTCACGTCAACGGTTACACCCGTTATCGTGATGTCTCCGTGATAAATTCCGGTACTTTTCAGGGGAAAACGCATTACATGCAGCAGCTGGGTGTCGAGCCGACACCGGGGATGGTCCCGGTGCTCGATCTTAAAACCCATCAGACGAGGGTGATACGTTTTGCGTGATACCTCGATGGCCCTCAAAGGGATATCCGCACTTCTTCTGGATATGGACGGTGTTCTTTACAGCGGAGATAGAACGATCGATGGGGCGGCCGATGCCGTCGAACGGTTCCGGAGCGAGGGCAAGAAACTTCTCTTCATCACGAATAATTCTGCCAGTACTAGGGAAAAATACGCAAGAAAACTTGCGCGGATGGGCATAAGGACGAGTGTACGCAGTATAATTACCTCGGGATATGCCACCGCGGTGTATCTCAAGGAACACTCGCCAGGCGCAAGGATTCACGTCGTTGGGGGAAAAGGCCTGAAATTCGAGCTAAGACGTGCGGGCCTGACGTTGGTTTCGGGAGAAGAGGTGGAAACAGCCACCCATGTGGTAGCAGGGCTGGATCAGAAGATAAAATACGATAAAATAGCAGACGGGTTGCGCGCCCTCCTGGCTGGCGCCGAGTTCGTTGCGACCAACTTGGATCCAACATATCCGTCGGAGAAGGGGCTTTTGCCTGGAGCCGGGGCCATAGTGGGAGCGCTGAGGGGTTGTTCGGGCAGAGAGCCCGATGTGGTCATAGGCAAACCATCTCCCCATATCATAAATATGGCCATGTCGTTCCTCAGAACAAATCCCGGTGAAACCGCCATAATTGGCGATCGCATCGATACGGACATCGAGGCTGGTAGGAGGGCGGGGTTGAGGACCATACTTGTGCTGAGCGGCGCCTGTACCGAGGAGGACCTCAGAAGGGCAAAAAATGCCGGAGCCTCACCGGATTTCGTCTTTGAGAGCATAACGGAGGTGACGGGTTGAGCCTCATGAGTCCGGAAATGGAGACCTATTTCAGGGAAATGGAGCAAAAGATAAACGAAATTTACGAAATAGCAAAAAAAGCTCGCTCTCTCGGGCGAGACCCGGAGCTTGACTTGGAGATCCCGAGGGCTGGAGACCTCGCTTCCAGGGTAGAGAAACTTGTCGGACCTCAAGGCGTCGCTGAGGTCATAAGAGAACTGGACAAGAAAATGCCGCGGGAAGAGCTAGCACTCAAACTTGTCGAGATGATCGTCGATGGAAAGTTCGGCAAATTCACGGAAGAAAAGGCAGCCGAGCAGGCCATAAGGACCGCGCTTGCCGTGCTCACCGAGGGGATAGTGATAGCTCCCCTCGAGGGGATAACCGAGGTTAAGATAAAGAAGAATATGGACGGGAGCCCCTACCTCGCGCTATATTTTGCGAGTCCGATCAGAGCAGCGGGTGGGACGGCAGCGGCCCTTGCGGTCCTGGCTGGGGACTTCGCACGACGAAAACTTCATCTGAGCCCGTACAAACCCACCGAGAAGGAAGCCAGACGCTTTGCCGAGGAAGTGGAGATCTATCACAACAGCATAGCCCGGGAACAGTACAAACCTCCAGAGGAGGACATCCTGTTTGCGGTACAGAACCTGCCCGTCGAGGTGACGGGAGAGCCCACGGAGCGAGACATCTCGGTCACGGCATACAGAGATCTGGAGCGCATAGAACATAATTTCATCAGGGGCGGGGCAGTTTTGGCTCTGACCGAGGGCGTGATGCAAAAAGCCTCGAAGATCATGAAATACGTTAACAAACTCAACATCGATGGATGGGGGTGGCTAGCCGATATAATCTCCAGGGCTCCGACCAAGGAAAAAGCGTCCGCGTTCCCGAAGGGGAAGGCCTATCTCGGAGAGGTGATAGCGGGGAGGCCCGTTTTTTCTCATCCGGGGACTGAGGGACACCGTGGTAGCGAGGGTGGATTCAGGCTTCGATACGGTCGGGCCAGAAACACCGGAATAGCAGCGATAGGTGTCCACCCGGCGACGATGGTGGTGTGCGACGATTTTTTGGCGGTCGGTACACAGCTCAAGACCGAACGTCCAGGTAAGGGCGGAGCAGTCGTACCGGTCGACTCGATCGAGGGTCCGGTGGTCAAACTTAGGGATGGCTCCGTGGTACAGCTGAGAAGCGTGAAGGAGGCCCTGGAACTCAGGGACAAAGTCGAGGAGATACTGTTTCTGGGCGACATACTCATCAGTTTCGGGGAGTTTCTCGAGAACAACCATCCGCTCATGCCAGCCGGTTACTCCGAGGAATGGTGGAGCCAGGAGGTATCCAGGGCATTAAAAGATAAGAAATTTGACGTGGAACTGGACGTATATTGTTCCCCTCCGTATCCACGCCCATCCCCGGAGCTCGCGGTGAGGATTTCGGAGAGGCTGGGCGTACCACTTCATCCGGCTTACACCTATCATTATCATGACCTGAAGGTCGAAGAACTGGGAGAGCTGGGTAAATGGCTCGTCGGCGGGAAACCAGAGTTCGAAGGAGAAAATCTCAGACGGTTACGTGTCCCGCTTGATCAGACGCCAAAGAGACTGCTGGAGGAACTTGGCGTACCCCACAGGGTCGAAGGCGGGCATGTTTTGATAGAGGAACACTCCCTCCCCCTCTGCAGGTGTCTGGGCCTTCTGGAGGGAACACGCCTCAGCAGAAACAGACTGGAGGGAATACTACGCTCCAGTCCGGCCAAGGATGTGATGGAGATAGTTCAATCGCTGGCCGGATTCCCCGTGAGGAGAAAAGCCCCAACCCGCATTGGAGCGAGGATGGGCAGACCGGAGAAAGCAAGTCCCAGAAAGATGAAGCCTCCGGTACACGTACTTTTTCCAGTGGGCATGCGTGGAGGGTCGACGCGTAATCTCGTAAAGGCAGCGGAGACCGACGAGGAGACATACGTTGAGGTGGTGAACTTCAAATGTCCGAAGTGCGGAGCCATCGGGCTGACCAGGAAATGTCAGAACTGCGGTTCTGTCGTCGACGTGTTGAGGACGTGCTCCAGGTGCGGGCGG
>QMWE01000031.1 GCA_003661465.1 Hadesarchaea archaeon | reverse complement strand
TCGTTGGGATTTTAAATAAAGTGGGAGGCATCCTGAACACCATCGATCAGTCCATTTACATCCCGATCGACACGGCAAGGCAGATGTTCGCTAGCGAGTTCGCCGAGGACGAATTTTCAAGGATCTATCTGAAAGTTTCTCCAGGATACGACACGGGCGAGGTATCAGAGGAGATCCACAAGATCTTGTTCAAATCCAGGGACGAAGATGAAAACACTAGGACGTTCACGGTACTGAGCCCGGAGTTCTATCAGGAAACTGTGGGATCGATAATGGGAACGGTGACCGGGTTTTTGGGATCGATCGCGGCAATCTCCCTGATTACCGGAGGAATAGGGATAACTAATATAATGTACGCCTCCGTCATGGAAAGGACTAGGGAAATCGGGATAATGAAAGCTGTAGGAGCCACAGATCGAACGATTCTCTTGATGGTAGTGCTGGAATCGGGGATCACCGGATTGATCGGTGGGATAATCGGCGACATCCTCGGCGTGCTTTTCGCGTATGGTCTGACCGCGGCCACCGGTGCGTTTGTGGCCACTGGTGCTGAAGGATTCACTCTACAGCTCGTGATACGCCCTGAAATACTCATTTTAGGCTGTTTGGCGGGGTTCACCGTAGGTGTGCTGGCCGGGTACTTCCCCGCCAGAAAAGCTGCCAAACTTCAACCGGTGGATGCTCTGAGATACGAATAGCTGCTCGGTGGATCTTTTTCCACACCACGCGCGTGCTGATTTACTTAAAGAAAGAACGAGACTACTCAATCGAACTCACGTTTGAACTCAGATGTTAGAATTATAATGAATAACCACTGTCAGCTGAGCATTAATTCTTCATAAATACTTTCAATTTTTTTAGCAATGATGTGCGATCTGTATCTCATAACCTCTTTCCTTGCTTTTCTAACCAATTTTTGGGACAGATTTGGGCTGTTCAAAACCTTCAATATGGCGTTGGCCAACTCCTTACTGTTACCCCGCTTGACCAAAAGACCCGTGTGATTATCAGTAATAACCTCGCTTACCCCACCAACATCTGTTGCCACAACAGGGACTCCGGAAGCCATGGCCTCCAATAAAACGATGCCGAAAGACTCCCCATATATTGAAGGAAGAACAAACACGTCTGACATTTTATACAGCCACAGGAGTTGTTGTGGGTAGGTCAAATCCAACAGTTTGACATTTTTTTCTAAACCTAATGCTCTAGCTAGTAGTTCAACGAACCTTCCTGTGCATCCTTTCCCAACAATGAGCAATCGGGCATCTGGAACTTTTTCGACAACATGCTTCATGGCAAGCATGAGTACATGCAATCCCTTTCTATGAGAAAGCCTGCCGACGTAGAGTATTGTTGGATCCTCTTTTTCATTTAAAGTTTTTTTACAAAAACCATCTCTAAAAAATGTATCATCTACTGGATTTGGTACTACCAAAACTTTTCTTTCGTCAACAAAACGTTTGATAAAATCTGCTGCCGCATTGCTGACAGCTATTATTTTGTCTGCCTTGCTCATGTATCGCCTATAGGGAAAGAGAAAACTATAGCTAATAGGTGTCCAAACGCAACTACTATACCCAAATGATATTGTGTGATTTGTCAAAACTGTGGGTACATTCAGCCTTTTCGCCAATGATATCGAGAGAAGAGAAGTCGGCACGAACGCGTGATGCCCGTGAACAACATCAAATTTTTCCTCTTTTAAAATTCTTCTGAGTTTCATCAAATTTGGCGGAATTAAAACGTTGTCTGGAAGAAATGAAACATTCACTTCCTTTACATTTAGCGGAATTTCATACGTCGCTCCCCCATAACTGTTTTTTGTTATTATCGTGACTTCGTGTCCCAGTTTCTGCAACTCTTTTGCGAGGCACACCATATGAGAAGTCACGCCGCCTATTCTAGGATACCAATCGCTACATAATGCAATCTTCATAATACCACCAAATACGCAATTGTTGACGTGTAAATTAACGAAATGCAAACATCGATTGCCCTAACCGGGGGCATATACTTCTTCAAGGCAAGGAAGACCAGTGGCATAACACTATTTACCAAGATACCAAACAATGGGTTAACACATATTGTGATTATACCTAACACGACCCAGTGGATGACGAGCAATTTATTTAGAATTTTTGCTGATCTTGGTTTCCCGAGCCAGCAAGCGGTGGTTTTAGTTCTGGATAGCATGTCTTCATCGAAATCCTCAAGGTGATTTCTTAAATTGAGAGCAGCAGAGTGAATGAACAAAGAAAGAGCGAGTGCGATTACGTACGGATTTAAATTTCCTGCTACCGATGCGCCATAAAGGAAGAGCAACGAGCCAAAGAATAATCCGTGTGATATTAGATCAGCCACAGGAACACTTTTCAATCTTAACGGTGGTGCGGAGTAACCTAAACTCAGCAGCAACAATATCGTATAGATACAAAAAGATAGAAAATTCAGCCACAGATATGTTACAAGCATGCCAATCGAAGCGATTAGAACAGAAACAAAGACACCTTCCTTAAACCCAACTAAGCCAGAAGCAATGGGGTTTTTATTATTGTGCTTCTTTATATCATTTCTAACGTCAAAACAGTTGTTAATGGAAAACGAAAATGCGAGATACAACGAGGATGTGGTTATAAACAACAGAAAAACTCTGTGATCAAATTGTGTCAATCCTCCCAATCCTGAAACAAATCCCAAAATACTCATGCCGAAATAAGCTCTCCAATTTCTAACTCTAAAATTTTGGTAATACCAACTCATTTGTTGAAATAAACCGCTTAATCTCATCATCCCCCATTAGTGGATTCTTACCTCTTGCGGTTCCTTACTAAATTGTACATCATCAAGGCAATTTGATAGGTAGTTATTTCTTTTGTGTTTGAGGAAATTCGATAAGCGGCTATCTATGGTCTCAACAAATCCGAACCATATCAAAATGATTGTGGCGTTTGTCAAACAAAGAATAAAAATCGTCGCAAGCTCCGATAATCCGCAGGCTCTCGCACCGTCTGTTCCGCCAACGGAAGCAAAACAAAATGCCGATAGGAGTAGACCAATTATGATAGACGGGTTCATCTTCCTCCAATCCCCTTCATGTACATTTCCAACCTACGCAATCGTCTAATCATTTCTTTCTTCACCGACTTGGCCAGCCCATCTATCCGAGGCACAAAATATTGATAAGCAAGCCTGCCCTCTTTCGTGATCATTATCTCCTTTTTAACAAGCTCTAACTTTGTGAGGATTTTTAATTGCGCCCTTACAGACCGTTCTGATCTCTTGATTTCTGCGGTAATCTCAGGTACAGAGAGTCTCTTCTTGGTTTCTACCAAAGAGCTCAAAATCAGCCTGCCAGTAGCACTTATGCCTAAAATATTCGAAATTTCGACAATCAAGTTGTTAATCTTTTTCGTCATCTTAATATCCCCACTTTATATATTATGCCTGCATATTTTAATACATACGTATGCAAAATAAACTACAGCCAAGACTCGAGGGGGGAATTAAATTACAGATCCCAAAGGGTGTGATGAAGAATTTAGTGAGGGCATAAGATGAAAATAAAACGGTTATTATTTTGGGCGATCTTTTCAGTGATCCTAATTTGTCTCATTGTAATAGTGTTTTACTTCATGCTTCGATTGCTGTGGCTTCCAACACCGTTGGTGATGATAGCACCTGCAATAAGTGGACCTGTTCATGTAGAGGGAACGGATGTGTTTGATAACAGTGGCTCAAAGGTACAGTTAAGGGGTCTTGCTGTTGTTCCACCAATATTCATGCGGGATGAAAATGTCAATTATACTGAATATATTGAAAAGGTTAAGGAGTGGGGTGCGAATGTTATCCGATTTCCAGTCTATTATTGTGTGTACCAAAGAGAAAATGTAGATGTGTGGGAAGAAATCGATCACGTTGTTGAACTTGCAAAACAGAACTCTTTGGCCATCATTCTCGATTTTCACGCTATAGGATATCCGCCAGAGGAAACGTACCACACAGAAATTACAGGCGAGCGCATAGAAAATCTTTTTTACTACACAAACGAAGACCTGATATATTTTTGGAACGAGGCAAGTAAACGGTATTCCGATGAGAATACCATAATAGCTTACGAAATTTTCAATGAGGTCAAGTGGTCGGAATATGACAACGATGAAGTGGCTTGGTTAAAGTGGAAAGCGTTTGTTGAGGAGAACCTTATAACTCCAATAAGACAAAATGACCCTCATAAGCTCGTGCTTATCAGTGGACTTCACTATGCTTTTGACTTGACTTGGGCAGCAATCTACCCAATCGAAGACAATAATGTTGCTTACAAACGCACATCGTATTTCGAAACGGCTCCTGAGATTGTTGAGAATATTCCCATAATATTTGCGGAAACAGACGAAGTGTGTTTGAGACATCTTGAAAGTCAAGGGATCGGTTGGGTGGCTCATTGGTTTAGTCCAAAATGGTCTCCAAATCTTCTCGTGTCGTACTATAAACCAAGTCTTGCTGGTCAGACGGTGTTGTCTTTTCTCAGAGGGGAGGGAGCTCCCATATCAGCATTTGAACTTATGGCACTGTGCTTGGTTATCGCATGTTTGAGTTTGTTTCCTGTGAGACATATAGCAGTATCGCAAGAGAAGAGGCCTGGGAAAAAGCGAAGTGGTGGGGCCGCCGAGATTTGAACTCGGGTCACCAGCACCCCATTCCAGATCTAAAGATTAGCTGGGAGGATTGACCAAGCTACCCTACGGCCCCCGGAGAAATTTATCTCCATTTGCATAAAAACAATGGGCGGAAATCACGACTTAATAGCTTTCACTATCTGTATATTCGTCTCGACCGGTGACTTAACGGTGTTGACCAAATAAACCTCCGTGACCTCAAAGAGTTTTCTGAAGAAATCCTTCCTGAGCTGGAACTTTCGTCTATCCCTAACCAGCTGGTGGGGGTTGCAAAAATCGTTCGCGATCATGTACTCCAGCGCCTCGTCCGCGTCAAGTTTCTCTATTATCTTGGGATCATCTTTCTCCCTCTTCAGCAAAATTATCTTTCTGAGGGAGGTCATCGGGATCACGCCTCCACTGCCCACCGCCCACCTGACGTTCACGATGGCCCTTCCACGTTTGTCGAAATGTGCTCTCTCCAGAAGGCCCTCGTATTCCTTCCATATCTTCCCGATATCTGCCTCGACATAGCAATTTTTCTCGGAACCGAACGCAAGCGGACCCTGTTCGTACATCCTCACAAAATACCAGTCGTCGGTGACTAGTCTCGCCCTCTTCTCCCTGAGCAAACCCCAGGAGTGAGTGGTCTTCCCGGTCCCGGAAGGTGCTATGATGGAGACCCCTGTCCCATCCACATCTATCGCTGCACCATGAACCGGATAGATCTCGTGTTCATCCTCCAAAACATCGCCAGCCACAGCCAGAGCGATGCTCTTTATCCAACCATAATAATCCACATTCGTGAGAAATGCCGTGTTGGTATAGGGATCGTATTTCACCTCAAGCGGTCTGTCCTTCTCCTCCAGCACCACAACCCTTCCGTGAGATCTGATGTTTTCATCCATGGTGTAGAAATTGTCCTCCCAGCGTTCCTTCACATCCTCCAATTCGGTCAGCAACTTGATACAGCATCCATAGATGTTGGCCTTCTTCGTGTAGAGGTATCGTCTGAGGTTCAAGTCGAAAAGCCTAGTCTTTTCATCTGGAGTGATGAGTTGTACTTGATATCCCAAGGAAATCCCCCATGACACCTTATTTCGGCCTGATATATCCCCATTTTTCCAGAGCGGCCCTCAGCTCCATTTCACTTTCAGCACGCTTCTCAAGCGAAACACCGTCCAACACGGCGTCTATCGCTTGACGCACCGCAGTAGCTCCAGCCCTGCCCCCCTGTGGATGTCCCCACACGCCTCCGCCAACCTGAATGACGATATCCCTCCCAAGCATTGAGATTATCTGAGGGATCAATCCTGGATGTAGACCACCAGAACTGACCGGGAAAACCGGTTTGATGGTGCCCCACCGCTGCTGCAGGATCAGTCCATTTCCAGTTACATTTTTGCTTGTAATGGCTCTCTGGATCGCCAGCACCTCTTCCCTCGACGACTCGAGCTTTCCCACCACGGTTCCGAGGTGGATCTGATCAACGCCGACGAGCCTAGCTATTTTTGCAACCGCCAGCATAGACATCCCATGTTTCGGGTCACGGGTGAAAGCTGCGTGAAACGCGCGATGGGCGTGGATAGCTAGCCCGAGTTCTTCACACTCCTCACGCAACGTCTGGACTCCGGCCCACCCGGCAGTCAGTATGTCCACCATCACGTGTTCACCCCCAAGTTTCCTGACCAATCTTGCCCGCCGGAGCATTTCCATGGTTTCGGCTGTGACGTTGATGAGGTAACCTTTTCGTTCTCCAGTCTCCCGTTCTGCCCTGTCCCTCATCTTAAATGAAAGCCTAGCCCTACGCTCAAACTGGTTGAAACGCTGACTGGACAGATTTTCATCGTCTTTCAGGAGATCTATCCCGCCCATCCAAGCCTCGTACCCAGCGCGGGCATGCTCCTCGCTGGACATTCCCACTTTGGGTTTGGGAACCGTAGCGGTAATCGGTCGTTTTTCGATCTTGAAAATTTTCCTCACACCCCGAATCCCAAACTGGGGCCCTCTGAACGACCGGACCATCCCAGGGGGCCATCTCACATCTTCCAGCCTTAGGTTTCGCACAGCTTTCATCCCGAAGATATTTCCCGCGATCGAGCTGAGGATCTGGGGCATGTTCCCTCCTTCAAAAAGCTCCGGAGGATATGCTATCCTGACCCAGCGCCCTTTTATCCCGTAAGCTTTTGCCATGAGCCGACGCTTCTCGGGACTCATCGTCGTCAGAGTCGTCCAAGTTCCAATAGAGCTCTCGGAAGCGATTCTACCTGCTGCCTCTCTCATGGTGATCTTCTTGGCTGGTTCTATCCTAAACAATGCCACCAATTCTCTGTCCGACGGAGCATAATCCAAATCAACGAAATCTAGATACCACTCAATTGACATACAGAGACAAGTTAGACCTACTATCTCAAAAGGGTTAGGGGATCGAGGTCACTTTTTAAACTTGGCTATCTCGTCCATCACGTCTACGCTGGTGAGCATGACAGACCTGCAGCAGTAACGTTTAATCCCAAGCTCATCCAGTACGCGCTTTGGCTCTTCACCTTTTTTAACGCGTTCCTCAAACTCCTCGTATTTATCAGCCAACAATTTACCACATGTAATACAGCGGATTGGTCTCGTACTCATCCCTCCATTTAGACCATTTGACTCAACACCGCCGATTTAATAACTGTTGTGCTGTGCGACCTTCATCTGTAACTCTTTTGAACCTTGGCTCGTGCACCTGGTCCTCCCGGTTTCTTCGGCTCTTTGAAACGTACATCACTTTTTATCAACGTCCAGTCGTACTGCTTAAAGACCTCCTTAAGCTTTTGGTCTCGGGACCACTCGACGAGTCCCCTAGCTATCGCGGTACGCGCAGCATCCGCCTGTCCCATGACCCCTCCGCCCTCGACGTTCACCTCGACATCAACTCGTTTTGCCAGTTCTGGGGCCAGTTTCAGTGGCTCCAATATCTTGAGTCGCGCAAGTTCCGGCTCATAAGTGTCAAGTGAGGTACCGTTGATGAATATCCTCCCATGCCCAGATCTCACCGTGGCTCGCGCGAGAGCAGCTTTTCTTCTCCCCGTGGTTATGATCGTTTTCATGATTTTCCCCCAAGATGCTTGCTGAGCATCTCAACTCTGATAAAACGTCGCGTTCCAAGCTGACCCAGGCTGGCGTCTGGGATCGACATGAATTCCTTTCCGGAGAACTCCTTGGGTACTCCTACATGTACCCGGAGACGGCGGAACGCTTCCTTACCGCGGGGCCTGTCATAGGGGAGCATGCCTCGCACAGCCAATCGCACCAAGTCTTCTGGACGTTTTAGATGAAAAGGACCCTTTCGCGGATTGGTGAGATTTCTAGCCCCGAGCCATGCCTTGTATTCATTCAAGGTGGACTCTCGTCTTCCGGATATCACAGCTTTTTCAGCGTTGACTATCACAACTCTTTCCCCCTTTAAGAGCTGTTTTGCGACAAAGCTTGCGAGCCTACCCAAAACCATGTCTTTACCATCACACACGATCATGGTGCTCTCACTCCATCAGTTTTACCCCTTTACCGGTTGGATTCTGCTCCATCAATTCTTGAATCGTCAGCGCTCTGCCGCCTGCCATCATGAGCTTCCGCCTAGCCGGGGAAGAAAATCTGAAAGCCGCCACGGATATCGGGTGGCTCAGCCTACCGGCCGCTAGGACCTTTCCCGGAACCACGACAACGTCTCCGTTTGAGGCATATCGCTCGAGCTGACTGAGGTTAACTTCCGACCGTATCCTGCTGGGACCCTCGAGACGCTCCGCTATGTCCAACCATATCTTGGCCTTTTGCTTTCTGCCATGCTCCCGTAACTGTCTTATCAGTCTTCGCAACATCGGATTTGTCGGACCTGTTCGTGCTGGCATTTCAACACCTAAGCATTTGACACAATTTTCGGACAAGCCTAAATAGGTTTCTCACAGCGTCCCGAGAAGGCCCAGAGGGAATAAGGTTAACCGAAACCAAGACCAAAAGTATCCCTGTTATGGTCGAAACTATCTCCACTCCCAGCTCCCCAAACAAATTTCCAATTGATTTTCTTTAACACAATTTTTATAGATTGGTAAGTTTTTTTAGTTGGCTTAAAAAACTTTCACTTTTTGGGATTTTCAAATTAATCTGCCTTTATCTAACATTTTTTCAAAAACCCGCCCCCTTCTTATTTCCAAGAAATCTCAATTCCCAAGAGAGGCAGTTTTTGCTCCTTTCAACTGCTCTAATTTTACTCTTACTTTGGGCTTAGAAAGATTATTTGC
>QMWE01000030.1 GCA_003661465.1 Hadesarchaea archaeon | reverse complement strand
TTTTTTTCATTCATCCTCATTTCTGCAAAAGTCCGTCCATCGCCCTCTGCGGGAGCGAAGATTGGGTCAAAACCGAATCCATGTGCCCCCCTACATTCCAACGTTATCTCCCCTTCTACCGACCCAACGAACACTCTAGGTTTCGATCCGGGCTCACAGTACCCCACAGCGGACTTGAACTCCGCTTTCCGGTCGTCTTTTCCGTCCATGAGTTTGAGCACTCCCTCATTACCCAAGGTGTAGAAGACATACTTAGAGTACGGTCCGGGAAATCCTTTAAGAGCCCTGATGAATAAACCGGCATCCTCCGCAAAGCATGGCGCATTTACCATGGCGCATGCCTGCTGTACTCCTGGACATATCACATCTTCCAGAGAATCCGCTTGGATCTCAACGTAGGGTATGTCCCTCCATTCGATCTGAATGCCATGTCTTCGGGCTATTTCACCAGCTTCTTCGAATTTATGACGATTGGTTGTTACAAAAATCAGCGGCATGCCCTCGCCTCCTTTTGGATGTACCGTCCTCTCCGGCCGATCTCCTCAGCCCGTTTTATCACCTCTCCGGCCCCCTTTCCGAATTCCCTTCGGTAACCAGATAAAACCGCGCGATAGGCGTCGTCGGTTATCCTGAAGTGTATGCTCTGCAGGGCCCGCCTCAGGAGATGTAGATCTACACCGCGTGCTTCTATGGAGGAATCGTACCCCCCCAGACCAAAATCAACAAAATAGATCCTACCCTCGTCTGTGAAGATCATGTTCGAGGTCGTCAGGTCGCCATGTACTATGCCTGCACGATGCAGACGAGCCACATATCGGCCGATGAGCCTGCAGAGCTTTCGTCTGAGTCCAGGGTTGAGACTATCCAATATCAGCTTGACCTGTCGACCACGGATGAACTCCATCACTATTCGCGTATCCTCACGATCCACCTCGTACACAAGTGGAGTCGGCACTCCTGCTCGCTTGGCATCGGAAAACAATTTTGCCTCCAGCATTGTCCTCGAGACCCTTAGCTGTCTGTCCATCTCCGGAATCCGATAGCGTTTTGATATGCGTTGTTTGACCATGACTTTACCTTGACCAGCCCCATGAAGTACATTTCTGAAAGGTTCCAGATAAATATCGGCCTCGGCCCCTTTTTTTATCAACATTTCATTTCCCCCTCCAAGGAACATCGACCTCGTCAGTCCGCCAGCGCTGTCTAACCTCGGTATCATCTAGTCGTTGCCTGACTCCATGAAGATATGCCAGAAGTCCTGTCCAAGCGATGTTCGCTCCACAATCACGACAGAATTCGGAGGGTGGAACGAAAAATTTCACCCTGTGCTCATCTGCCATCAATTCAAGCATGGTCCGTAGCCTCATATTCGATGCCACCCCTCCGGTCAGCATGACCTCTTTCTTTTCGGTGTGCGCAAGTGCCCTTTCCGTGACTTCAACTAGTGCAGCAAAGGCAGTTTCCTGTAAACTGAAACAAACATCGGGCAAATGTGCTCCATCGCGATATCTTCGCACGGCTTCAGTCATCAACCCGGAAAACGACATGTCCATCCCCTTTACCGCATATGGTAGTTGAATGTATCGTCTTCCTCTGCGTGCAAGTCGTTCTACGTTTGGGCCACCTGGATGGGAAAGCCCGGCCTCCCTAGCGAACACGTCCAAACAATTGCCCACGGGGATATCAAGCGTTTCACCGAATATGCGATATCGTCCAGCATCAAACGCTATGATTTGTGTATTCCCTCCGCTGACGTAAAGTGTCACAGGATCATGGATCCTTCCAGTCAAACGACCAATTTCGATATGAGCGATACAATGATTTACACCCACTATTGGGATGCCCAGTCGCGCTGCCAACGCCCTTGCAGCTGTGGCCGCCGTGCGAAGAACGGGTCCTAAGCCAGGCCCCTGAGAAAACGCGACAAGATCTATATCTTCAAGCTCAATCCCGGCAACATTCAGAGCCTCATCCAAGACACGTCTGGCGTTGACCGCGTGGAATCTCGCAGCTTCCCTAGGGTGTATGCCACCCTGCTCCGGCACGTAAACCCTTGACACATTTGCCAGTATTTTACCCTTGGAGTCCGCTATTCCAATACCAAACGTGTGAGCCGTGCCCTCTATCCCCAAACACAACATATTTGACCTCCAAGAATTTTCGCGATGAAGTCTTATAGAATTGTTCATTAAATCGTGATGGATAAACATGAAAAAACGTGCTGAGGTGATTACCTTCATCGCTGTCGTGACTTTTTTCATCCTTATCGTCGCGGGAGCTCCCCAGAGCGGGACCCAGTTGATGGTAGCGACGACCACAAGCCTCTATGACTCGGGGTTGTTGGATGTAATGGCCGAACAATATTACGAAAAATATGGTGTCCATCTTCGCTTTCTTGCGCTTGGAAGTGGACAATCGCTTGAACATGCGAGACGTGGTGATGCGGATGCGGTTCTGGTGCATGCTCCAGAACTAGAAAACGTTTTTCTATCAGAAAACGCCGGAGGGGCAAGAAAGATAATCGCGTATAATTTCTTCGCCATCGTTGGTCCAAGTGATGACCCTGCCGGAATAGAAAATACGAGCCCAACAGAAGCACTCCATCGAATAGCCCAGACAAAAGCAACTTGGGTTTCAAGAGGGGACAACTCTGGAACAAACATCAGGGAAAAATCGCTCTGGGCGGCTTCTGGCTTCGAATCAGAAGAGTTATCTGATGAAGATTGGTACCTTGAATCTGGCTCTGGGATGGGAACGACTCTCCTAATAGCCAGCGAACGTGGAGCATATACTCTTGCAGACATGGGCACATATCTCAAATATCGTGCTGAAAATCTGATAGATCTCAAAGTGCTAGTGGGTGAGGGAAAGGGACTGTTGAACGTCTACAGCGTTATGGCTATAAATCCTGAAAACCACCCCCACCTGAACTTCCAAGAGGCCGTACGATTTATCAAGTTCCTGATCTCGGAAGAAGGCCAGAAACTAATCGGTGAGTTTGGCGTGAAAGAATATGGGCATCCACTGTTTTATCCCGCAGTGCAGCTTCTCAAGGAAAATCTTGATCCCCAACTGGCAAACTGGATCCGTGAATGCGCTTTTTTTGATGACAGCGAGTGCCCAGATCAATACAGACTCGGTCAGGATGAGTTGTACCTATGAGCGAGCAACTTTTCGACTTGGTGGTTAGATCTCTATGGATATCGGGCACAGCTCTGCTTCTCGCCCTCACCTGGTCTCTCCCTCTTTCGCTGCTCCTCGGGTTGAAAAAGTTCAGGGGAAGAAAAATCCTGATAAGCGCATTCAACTCTTTACTAGGAATTCCAACGGTCGCGCTTGGCCTAACCTTATACCTGCTCTTTTCACATGCTGGACCTCTTGGTTTTTTAGGAATACTATACACTCCTGTGGCGATCATCATCGGGCAAGCTTTACTGATCACGCCAATAATAGTGAGCCTTTTGACGAGCGCCATAGAATCTGTGGACCCAAACCTCAAGGATCTGGCAAAAACATTGGGAGCTTCAGAACGCCAGGCATCACTTGCGATATTGGGCGAGGCAAAAAAAGGCGGCATTTTGGCGGGAGTTGCAGCGTTCAATCGTGCCATCTCGGAGCTAGGAATCGCGCTGATGGTGGGAGGAAACCTCGCGGGGGCGACCCGGGTTATGAGCACGGAGATCGCGCGAGGAGTCACTACTGGGGAGATGGCACTTTCGATCCAATTAACGATAATACTTCTCCTGATAGTTTTTGGATTGACTGTCCTTGTGAATCTGGCGGGGAAGGATTAGATGAACGTGATAATGGAACTAAAAAAAGTGACAAGGGAGTATGAGGGAAAATCCGCGCTGTGCGGAATAAACCTGAAAATCAAACACGGTGAAGTTTTTTCTCTTATCGGTCCAAACGGAGCCGGCAAGACCACACTTCTACGGATAATGGCGTTTCTCGATAAACCGACAAACGGAAAGATCATTTACAAGGGGAAAGAAGCGTGGGGGCCAAACTTAACCAAGTACAGAAAAAAAGTCACGATGGTGTTTCAGCGTCCCCTGTTCTTCAATTCCACCGTGTTCGACAATATCGCCTACGGACTTAAGTTACGTGGGTACTCTTCAGAGGAAATCGAACAAAAAGTGGATAATGTCCTCAGACTGGTGAAGATGGAAGATTTTCAAGAACGAAGTATCAAAAAGATCTCCGGTGGAGAACAGCAAAGAGTAGCCATGGCAAGGGCGATCGCCTTGAACCCAGAGCTTCTATTACTTGACGAACCCACAGCCAATCTCGACCCTGCCAACACCAAACTGATCGAGAAAATCATCAAAAAAATATCGAAAATTACGACAGTGGTTGTGGCGACTCACAATTTGTTTCAGGCAAAAAGACTATCAGACAGGATCGGTTGTTTGCTCTCCGGGAGGTTAATAGACGTCGGAAATACCAGAGACATTTTTTCACGTCCGCGGGACGAACGGACGAAAAAATTCGTGCGCGGAGAGTTTTTCTGACGATACGACTGAATTTAAACGTTGACCCCCCCAATCAACTATGGCGGAAGCATGTTTCTCAGAAACTTGTTCAAAAAAACTCCTCCCCCTGAACCGGTAACTGAAAAATTTAATCTAAATACCCTTCACAAACGTGTGGAGGAGCTGAAACAAAAAGAGTTGGAACAAATCAAGCCTGGCATAGACAAGGTCATGAACGAAATTATCGAAAGTAAAAAAATTATCTTAAATGACCTAAAAAAATTAGCTGAAGCTCGCCAATCCGAGGAGATTCACCCTAAGCTCTTGAAATCTGCTAACGAAGCTAGAAAACTCTTAATTGAAAAAATCAACAGGGGGCTCTCAAATATTGGGCGATACTCAGAACTTTCCATAGAGGCTCTCAACATCGTCAACAGAAATCTGGCAAAATCCGTCAACCTTACCACCGATGCCGTGATGATCCACGGACGCTACGTGCGCGCTGTTTTCGAACCAGAATTCGCCACACTTCAGTACAACTTGAGGAGGTTACATGATGTGGCCAAAATGACGAATGAAAAAATCAATGCCGCAATTAATAAGATGGTAAGACTGAATTCCCTGTCCTCCGAGATAAATTCTCTGACAAATATGGTCTCGTCTTCGGAGAAGATCCGCGACGAAGTCGAGAAGCTTAAAGTACTCGCCAAAAAAATCGAAAATCATGTGGAAGATGAAAAACGGAAATTGGAACACCTTGTGGCCGGTGAAGAATTTAAACGTGCCTCAGATGCAGAGCAGGAACGTGAACGTGTTGGTTCTGAAATCGCGAACTTGGAAGAAGCGGTAAAAAACATGTTCTCTGATGTCAACCGTGGACTTCGAAAGTTCGAAAATTTGCTCTCTTCGGGAAAGCTTTGTACCGACCGGGAGAAGATGAAAATACTCGAAGTTTGCATCAACAATCCGCATGAGATACTATCCTCTGATGAAAAAATTTCGGCTACAGAAAAGTTGCTACATGAAGTGACCAAATTCCTAGAGGAAGGAAAAATCGAAATCGAAGATAGAAAAAGAAGAAAAAAACTTGAAAGTATGCGAAAGCTCCCTACAAAATTGTGGGAACTCAAACACCGGTTGGACGTCCTGAAAGACAGGCTGAAAACTTTACAGCTCAATAAGGATCACTCAATCGAATTGCAAATTTCAGGGTTGAAACAGTCCATTGCCGAGCAAAAATCCAAGTTGGACCAAGTCAAAACGTCGATCGAAGAACTGAAAAGGAAGCTGGAAATAGTTGAGAAAGAAATGGAAGAAAAACGTGCGAATATCGAAAAACTAGCTGAAGAGATTCTCGGAGCGAATGTAAAACTCACTTTTTGAAATCGGCATAACCGCACTTGCCACATGCTAATCTATTTTTGTGCTCTGCCATGAAGACACCGGGACCACAGCGTGGACAATATGGACGCAACCTTTTTACTTCACCGCCTTCCACCTTGTAGAACCTAGACTTTAATTTAGTATCCTTTGCCATTTTTCTCCATCCCCTTCAAGTTTTATCCTCTTTTTGTTTCTTTTCATCTGGCTTCTGCTCTTCAGACCGTTTGTCCTCTTTCTTTGATTCGGCCCCTTTAGATTCGGGCTTCGCTTCACCCTCTTTTGTCGGTTCTAACTTTTCTGTTTTTTGTTCCTCCGAAGATTTTTCTGTTTGCTCACCTTTAGACGGGACACGCCGAAGCAAGTACTTTGGTTCAATTTTTTCGAGTCGTTCTTTTGAACCATAGACACGGGCGATTCCCGATGCGACTTGACGACCATGAGAGCTGGTTATTTTTTCGATCACCACCAGATCCTCTCCGACACCGAGTATTGCAGATAACTGAGAACGTACATCAAGTCGTCTCGGGGTGGGAGCGCCCGTGTGATCCACTTTGAACTTCAACTCAGTTCGTCCCAAGAGCGGGTTTTCCATTTTTTCGAGTATCTCAACCTTCATCGATGTCCCTCCAGATTCACGCAACCCTAACTTTTATTCACAGGTTTAAAATCCTTTACAATATCTTTGAACTCCATAAGTTTTTCTTCGGTTACTTCCACGAGAACTAACCCCTCGCCAGGTTGTCCGTAGACCACGACGGAACCAAGGGGAGATGAAATAACGGCTGGGAGAACCGCGAGATCCTCTTCACCCTCCACCACGATCTTCACCGGAGGCTCCGCATCCATCAATGCTTTCTGGAGGTCAGCTGTCAGGATCCCGGCTGGATTTTTCACGCGGATGGTGTTTACATTGAAAGATTCTATTTGAGCTCTCACGCTTGACGGAGCCGGTGCCCTCATGACGGAAAAATCCACGACCACCACATCGGGCTTAACTCCTGCTCCAAGGAATCGTGCACTTACAATATCACCCACGGTTATGAACTTGGGGGGCCTCAACTTTTTGATTAATGGTATGACGCTCCCGACATCGGGAAACAAACGTCCTAAAGGACGTTTGAGTCGTGCTCTAATTTTTGCAGGTAATAACAAAGCTGGCTTCTCCTCCATATCTCCACCAGCATCGACTAGCGTTATACCAAGGCTTCTCTGCCCTGTTCTGTCAATTTCAAGTGAGAATCTAGATATCCCAAAATCTGAAGTCTGGTGATTTGTCCTCTCGCCACCACTAGAGGAACACCAGCATTTGCCGCTGCCTTATCTATGGAGAAACCCTTATCCAAACTCAGCATAAGAGCCCTACCCACCTCGCCAACCAAAAGCTCGTCCGCCAGCCGATTCTTGATCACCGGATCAACCCCTGGCTGGGCAAGAATCCGCTTGAGCATATCCGGTCCAGGGATAGTGTCATATTTTTTAGAGAGTGACGCCTGACAAATCTTTGAACCAGCTATGGCGCACCTCAAACTTTCAAGATCTCTGATGAACTCAAAGAGTTTCCCATATCTTCTAAGACGTTCCTCGGATCCAGCGCCCAATGTAGCCCTTAAGGCTTCATTGGCCTCCTGCAACCTGCTTAGCTCATCCTTCAGCCTCGTTATCTCTTTACGAAGTTTACGTTGATGGGTGACGCCGGCACCTCCAAAAAAGAGTATCCACGCCATCAGGAGGATTATGATCCCGACCAAAAATACCACTATCCACATCGACATCCCACCTAATCTAAGCCACCAAGACTTAAATATGAGATTCTTAAAGAGGATTTTTGTTCATTTTGACGGAAAAACGTCTTTATCCCCCGGACCCACTACCAAAATCGAACCATTCGACCTTTGCCTTTTCCCACGTCTGAATTGGGTACCCAAGTTTTTCAAAATATGATTTGACCTCATCATGTGAAAAACCGAGGATGTCCTCCAGGATCGGGGCAAGCAAACTCAGAGTGTCATTGGAGATTATGGTCTTTTTGCAGATGCTGCCAAGATACGACGCCGGAGTGACCCCGATCGTATAACCGTTGTAGGCCTTGACGTAGAGGATCGTGTACATGTCCGAAAAGCCATCTCCGACGTATATCACCCGGTCGAGAGGGATCTTCTCCTTCTTTCGAATCATCTCCAGAAAGTCTACTTTAGCAGCTCCAGCGGCGGCTTTCTCGACATCCACTACCACCCCTCTCTTGTTGTAGATGAAACTGGTCCCGTGAACGTTCTCGGGAGGAAGAATACCCTCGAGAGCCCTTCTCACCACCTCTCTCGGCGCCGCCGATATTACATGTGTTGAAAAACGTTTGCCCTTTATCCCCTGATTCAAAATTTTTATGAGTTCTTGGAGGTGCTTTTTCAGCCTGATCTCCTTCCCTACCTCCAACAACATCTTACGGGTAACCTTCCCCCTGTAATCGGGGTCATGGAGAATCAAATAGGGTATCTCCGCGCCTGACTTTGTGAGGCTCCTCTCCTTCAGACGTTTGATCTTTCGCTCGAACTCCTCTCGGCTTAGGCCTAACTTTAAGCTCAGGAGGAGCCCGGCATCGTCCTTGCTGAGCGTCTTGTCAAAATCTGAAACGAACAGATAATCCGCCATATTATCTCTATTATTCATACGCAGACTGAGAAATAAAAAGTTTCGTAGCTAGTTTTCTTCTAGCAAATACACCACTTCGTGCCCATCCTGATTCTCCACTGCTTTTATCACCAGCGCCCTCTCCTTATCGACCCATACTTTATCGACGGGCCACGAAGCCAGCTGGGTGTTCTCGCCTTCGATCACCCAGCAGCTCCAGCTCCCGGCAGGAGTGTCCAATTCCTCCTCACCAACCACGTGGAAAGCTACTTTCACGTTAAGAAAGGCATCTGGCAGGAGATTCAGGTAAAGTTCGTGCCGGTAGCTGTCCCCAAGCGGTTCAAATCGGAACAAGTACCACACGTGCTCGGGAAGCATTATCTCGGCTGTAAGATTTATGTACGTGTCCCTCTCGATGTAATTTTCCGGATCTCGATTGTCCTCCAAGATCACGCGCATGAGTTTGTCGGAAAAGGAATACCCTATCTCCGTCCTCCACTTCAGGGCCTCTCCCTCGACCTCAGTTGTAACCGCACGCCTCAAGTTGCCGTTGAAATCGAATTTAAGTATGCCGAACCTTCCCTCATT
>QMWE01000029.1 GCA_003661465.1 Hadesarchaea archaeon | reverse complement strand
TCCAAAAATTTTATAGTTTGGCTTTCTAGATGACCAGAACATTTGATCGATATTGGATAATATATCCAATATATAAATAGGTTGGGAGCCCCCCGTTGGACTGGAGAGAGGTCAATCTCTGCAGTAACTATGCGCCCGCCCTCTGTTTGATCCTGCGAAGCTTTCGTCTCATCCGCTTTCGTACCCACTTCCAGCGCATGCGTCCCTTTTTTTTCCATTTTCTAGGTCTTTTTCCCGTAAGTATCACCAACTTGTTGGACTTGAAGCTGTTAGGGTAAAAACTTTACCAAATCATCTGTAGGCATCGAATAGGTAAAGTTTTTCAAACGGCATCTTTTTTTGTTTGATCTCAATGGTGAAATTTCGTTCGGCCAATTTTTGCACCGTTTTTTCTGGAGTGGACAGCGATGATTGGATGAATAGTGCATGGCCGTTTTTCGTTAAATGATCTGGCAATTCGTCCACAAAAGGGTCTATCACTGCCCTGCCATTCATCCCGGCGTCCCAGGCTCTATCGATGATGGACTTTCCCGTGTGGGGAACTTCAGGGAGATAGGGTGGATTAAAAAGGATCAAATCGAAGCGTTTACCGCGGACCGGATCGAAAAGATCGCCTAACCTAAAGTCTACACGAGACAAAACTCCATGGGCCAAAGCATTTTTTTTCGCGCACTCTAATGCTTTTTTGTTTATATCAGTCGCCACCACTTGCCCCCCCTGTTTCGCGGCTCGCACTGCGATCAGCCCGCACCCAGTACCCAGCTCCAAAACACGTTTTCCGACGCAGTTCATGACGTTGTCGGCGAGGAAAAACGTATCCTCTGCGGGTTCATACACTTCTGGGTCTACCAGATATCTCTCATTTTTGTAAAACACCACAGTAGTTCCAGTCAAACCGATCACGCTTGCCATTATGAATTGGGGAAAAGAAAAACGTTTAAAGGTATCGAAGTTGAGAGGTGTTCGGAGAGGTATAGATGGCCAAACGGAGCATGACTTCCCTTTTGGGCCCTGCTGCATTTTACGTCGGTCTGTTGATAGCACTCGGAGCAGCGTTCATAAATCCCTCAGGTTGGCTCTACGTTGGGTTAGCAGTGCTTGGGGTAATCGTCGGCCTGCTGAACATAACTGCGAAGGAAACTGGTCCGTTCCTGTTTGCGTCGATCGCTTTCGTTGTCACAGCTATCGGCATGACGCTATTGATCACAACCGCAGGAGTGACGATACCCATTGAACTCATCAGACTTGCAGCAAACATAACAGTGCTCGTCGGTTCTGGAGCAACCCTCATAGCACTTAGGGCCATTTATGAGCTCGCAAAGAGCAAATAACGCCCCTTTTTTATTTTTTTATACCTGTTTGGGGAGTTGGTACTCTCGATTTCAAAAGTGGAAAATTTGACAAACCTAAAAACTTCATTACTGGCCTAATGCTTTTGGCACCATATTTCCACCTGAGATATGTCCAATAGAAGAAAAATCCGATGGTTTTCAATATCCGCTCATCCTCCCTCTTCCATATCTTTATATTTCGATCCCAAGCAGATGAAATCACTTCCCACTGAAGTTCAGTTATATTCTCAAATCCAACGCATTTTTCTCTCTCCCAAGATGTACCCTTAATCGGGATGAAGAGAACCGGAACGTAAAGCAATTTTTTATCCTTTATTTTGTCGAATAGCTCTAGTGTCGCAAGCGTATCGTCTTCGGTTTCGTCCGGCGAGCCTACCAAAAAAGTGCAGAGAGGATACCACGAGTTATCGTTCAGTATGCCAAGTCCGGTATCGACTATCTCCTGCCATTGCTCCACGTCAAACGGAAGGGCCTTCCCACGCATGCCCAGCTTCATTAATTTGATGCTTCCGGTTTCGATACCGATCTCCACGGTTACGTAGGGCTCCCCGTTTAAACGACGTTTAGTTTTTTCCAACAGGATTGGACTCAATTCTTCTATCATCTTTGGGTCAACCACGACTGGCGCCATCGCCGCGTGGGACAGATGGATCTCTTCAACTCCGGGGAACTGAGCTATTTTAGAAAACAGCTCCACGACTTTTTCCCGATTTGGCACGAACCGGGGCTGTACCTCGTACAGAAAGATATCGTCGGTGATCACAAATATTGATTTCACTCCTCCTTTTATGTTGACTTCAACTTCTTTCATCACGAACTCGATTGGAAACGAGTAACGTTTTCTTGTGGTTGGATAGCAGAACCGGCATCCCCTGCCACATCCGCGGGTGATCTCCACACAACCATAACTCGCTGGCTTGGTTATCGGCGGGATGTTGTCCTTTTCTGGATCCACAGGCCCCATCACCACCTCTTTTTCTATTTTTTTGCCGTCGAGCACATCGTGTACCAAGTTCGTCAGATCGTGTTCCGCATCCCCGTGTACGAGAATGTCTATGCCAAATTCATGTTGCAGATCCATTTCTTTTATTTGCCAGGCGCCAGGCCCACCGACCATCACCTTAGTTTTTTCCTTATTTCTGTTTTGTATGACTGGATGCCTCATAAGTTGCCGAAAATAAAAGTAGTTGACTGAATCTCCACCGAATCCCAAAAGGGAGTTATACGTCCTGCTTACGTAAGCAAATCCTAATGGATCATGGCTTGAGATTCCTATCAGTCGCGTCTCATCTCCAACGAACCTGTTTAATGTCTCTGGGTGGGCAACAACCACGTTTTCCTCTCCGAACTCTCGGGAAAGAATCGACTCAATCCTACGAAGACCATAAGAGACAAATTTTGGTCTTCCCTCTTCGTCCAACTGTGGTTTAAAATACTTCTTTAAAATTGGCCTAACGATTCGATGAGGGAATGTGGAGAGAAACGCTATGAATGGATCCCCTCCAAAATCGCTCATCGTTGGCAAGTCAGAGGTCAGGACGATCGTGGTTCCCTTAGCCCCCTGTTGTCCTTCACCTGTTTTATCAGACCCTCTTATGGCGGAAATCAATGACGATAGCATGTTTTTTCCTCATTTTTTATTAGACCCACTCTCTTTCATTTTTCTTCCGAATAAGAGGTGATTTTTTCTATGATCTGTTCGGTATGCTTCGCATGTTGCTCAAGTTCGTTTATGTGGGCGTCAATTTTGTCGATGTGCCTGTCTAATACTTTCGTGTGTTCGTCTAGTTTGCGAAAGTGAGTGAGGATCAGCCATATCACAACTATCTCAAACAAGAGCAGGGTCATGTCAAACAAAAGTATAACCGTTTGGACATCCGGCATAGCTCACCATCTTTTTGGTTTCCCTTTATGCATAATAATTTCACCGTCCACAAAGACATCCCCTCTCCTCATATCTTTAATTAAGTCCAAATGACTAGAGGCTTTGTTTTTGCCATGATAAGCCCCAAGATTGTTGCCTATAGCTATGTGAACTGTGCCGAAGATTTTTTCGTCTATTATTATACTTCCGCCAGTATAGGCAGCTCCAGGGTTTGTGCCTATTCCAAATTCACCAATTCGGTCCTTTTCCCCAGAATTGGCCTGCAGAAACCTAGTGAAGATCTCTGTACCACGCTCAGCGTGATATTTCACCACCTTGCCTTTTCTAAACTCAAGCTTCAGCCCATCAAGTTTTCCGAAACCAGGAATCGCGACCTTTTCGAATAGGATCACTCCATTCGCGCTGGTTTCCAAGGGAGCGATGAACACTTCACCTGCCGGGATGTTGACTCCTACATCACCCCGTGCCATGTCTTCCCGAGATATCTTCCCGTCGTCCACCAACACAGGTCGGCCCTTTATTTGAAACTCAAGGTCGGTGCCATCATCTGATGTAATTCGAACACTCTGTTTTTTCACGAGCGCGTCATGATAAAATTCACAAAGCCGTGATAGCTCCTTGGAAAATGTTTTTCTGATGCTACGAAAGAAAATTTCTCTAAACCGGTTTACGGAGCATCCATAAGCTCGGGCGGTATTTGGTATCGGCCATCCGAAATATGCCCACCGCGTCTTACGTCTGTCCGTGATCTCATGTAGTTTTTCTCGAACGGGTGCAGTGAGTTTAATTTTGTTCACAAGTCCTCTCGCCCAGTTCGGTTCATCCTCCTCACCGATAAATATCAAAACATCGGCTCGCCTAGCTATCGCCTCTGAGAAAGGACTCATCTCACGCAGTGAATCCTCTGGAGAGAGCACGTATTTGAGCCTCTGTCTCCGTGATGAATACTCCAAAAAAAGAGTATGCGCGCCAGCTTTCCAGCATTCTTCCTCTACCATTAAAGCAAATTTTTCACAACTTAGGTCCGTTTGATTGTATAATATTCTCACTGCGTCATGACCTCTTTCTCCTATCCGCATCGAGTCTCTCACAAAGGTTTTTGCTATTTTTCTCATTTCATTTTTCGAAAGTTCACTCATCCCATTCACCTCACGGCCAAGACATTTGTCAGTTTCGAACATGAAATGATTTAACTTTAGCGGAGGCACCTTGTGAAGCGAGGGAGATGTCACCGCACATAGCTTAATTCATCCTCAAATCCTTTGGATGATTTGAACATTGGTTTGAGCTTGGGAAAATAAAGAGCATGCTGATGAAGTTCCTCTAGATCTACCCCAAATCCAAGGACTGACTGCAGAGCCCTGAGAATAGCTTCGCTGGCTTCGACGTCCAGCAGCCCTCCTTTGGTCGTGCCCAACAAACAAAAACCTTTCATTCCACGAGTGGCCGCCAGCGCAGGAAGCAAACCGTTCATTCCCACAATCATGCCTCCGTTAATAAGTGAGACCCCATGTTCTTCAAGCAATCTGTTCAGTTCAGAGTGTGAAGCTGCCCCCACAACCTTCTTGCTCATAGGCTCATTCTGCGAAATCACATAAGCCGCCATCGTTGCCACGATCTCCGTTCCATGCTTTTTAGCAAAATCAAGTATCTCTCCCGTGAGCACATACTGCCCCAAGGGCGTGGCTGCTTGAGCATCGGATGTGACCAACAAAAGATCATGTTTCAAAGGGGAAGGTCTAGCCTTGAAGAAATCCATTTTAAGAGTTTTGAGCGTGTCTCCCTCTTGGATGATCCATTCTGGAAAATATTCGGAATACAGTTCTGCGAACCTAGTCGCCTTGAGTCGATGAACGAGATATTCGACCGCGAGCTTACCGATATTGGCAATCCCTGGAAACCCAGCTATCAGTATCGGACGTTTTAGTTTTGATCTGCTCAGATAATTGAAACGAGACATCTTACATACTGGAAGAAGGGGCAATTTAAATCTCACGGTGAGGGATATCTACTTGATGAATGGTGTTCCAATATGTGAGGGAGAGATAAAAGTTCTTCCCTTGGCTTTTGAGAGTTTCGGCGTCCGCAGCATGGCCACTTTGGTCAAAACGGATGACATCACCTTGATCATTGATCCAGGGTCTGCTTTGGGACCCAGGTTCAATCTGGCCCCACATGAACGTGAATATCTGGCTCTTGCTAGTTCTCGTCAGCGAATAATGGAAGCTGCGAAGGGAGCGGATGTCCTCACCATAAGCCACTACCATTTTGATCACTATGTTCCAAATTTCGAAGATTGGACATGGACCTGGAGTTCTCCAGAGCTAGCCGAGCGTCTTTATCGGGGAAAGATACTGCTGGTCAAGGATATTACAGCCAACATAAACCCCAGCCAACGAAAGCGGGGGTATATGTTCAAAAAATTTAGCTCGATGGTGGCTGATAAAATTGAAACTGCGGACGGTAAAAAGTTTGAATTCGGAGAGACAATATTGGAGTTTTCAAAGCCTGCTTTTCACGGAACCTGCAAAACACAACTTGGATACGTGTTGATGGTCTCGGTTCGAACACCAAAATGTTCGTTTGTGCATGCATCCGATGTCCAAGGACCCATCGATGGGAAAGCATTGCGTTTTATACTGGATCGCCGACCGGACCTCCTCGTAATAGGGGGCCCTCCTCTGTATCTCAAAAATTTCAAAATTGATGAAGAAAGCCTGGCGACGGCGCTTGAAAATATGAGGAGATTAGCTAGAAGGATACCAACGATCATAATTGATCACCATCTGTTAAGATCGTTGGATTATCCGGAGTACTTACACCCTGTTTACAGCGAAGCTGAACGGTACAAACATAAAGTGATTTCAGCGTCCGAGTTTTTGGGAAAGGCTCCAGTGCTACTCGAAGCTATGCGGAAGGAGCTACACGCCAAAGAACCAATGAGCAAAGAGTGGTACTCGAAATTGGAAAAGGGAAAACTCGGAATATGCGATTGAAGTGAATCACATCCGTTCCGGTGCCGGGATCCCCATCAGGTGAAGAGCATTTCGTAGCACCACTCGGACACAGTTTACAAGACGTATGCGGGCCGCACGTATTTCCGCTGTTTCCGCTTCGATCACGGGGGCCACTTCATAAAATTTGTTAAACGATAACGCGAGCTCTGCTGCATACATGGGAAGCAGGTGGGGCTGAAGTCGTTCTCCGGATTCGCGCGTGACGTCAGGGAATCTTGCTAGAAGTTTTATGAGGCGCTGTTCTTGGGGGAGTCCCAATACGTCGAGTCGGTGTTTTACGTGCCGTCCTTTCGCTTTTCGTAATATGCTGCATGCTCTCGCATGGGAATACTGAATGGCTGGTCCACTGTTTCAATCGAACATTAGAGCATCCTCCCATCGAAATGTTATGCGTTTTTCAGGAGAGGTGGAGAGCAAAGAGTATCTCACCGCTCCAACACCAACAGCTTCGGCTGCTTCACGTTTGAATTTTTCGCTTGTATCCGCGGCATGTTCTTTTATGATCGCGTAGGCCCGGGCCACGGCTTCCTCCACCACGTCATCCAAGGAGAACCCCACCCATGTGCCCTTTCGTCCGGAGAACCTCCCGCTTGGCAACCATACGTGTTCATACGCCAGATGATGAGAATTTAGAAACTCTTGCTCATATCCGAGTATCTTGAGAGCAGCGAAGACCACTCGTTGTGGAAACTTTTGTTCTGCCCCGACCACATTTATCACTTTGTCAGCATGACCGAATTTCCGGATGAGTCTCCCGCGTTGGGAAGTTGTAAAAGTGACTCTGCCATCGGGTCGTTTGGAGTGGATTTTGAATTTCAGCCCGGTTTTTGTTTTCCCGAACTTCCAGAGTTGGTACGCTATATCACGAGCGGTATACACGGCCGTTCCATCCGAGCGTACTAGAACTTTGTCCTCGATACCAAAATCCGAAAGGCTCAGGATCATTGCTCCCGCCCGTTCACCTGTGCCATCTATTACTCTGTTGGTGGCCATAAGCTGTTTAAGCGTCTCATCTAGGATTCCAGACCGAGCGAGGTCACTTTCCCACACCAATAAGTCATAATTTATTCCAAGACGATCCGTGGTCTCCAGGTTTGCCTTTACACATCGTTCAGCCAAACGTCTAGCCATTTTAGACCATTCCCCCCCATGTTCCAAGTCGGATAGTATCTCTCTGACCTGCATATCCAGCTCGGCATCTTGTTCCAAATGACGGTGCATTTCTGCATAGATGAGGCCGAGCACATGGTCGAACTTTGCCTTTGGCTTATTTTTTACGAATACGTTTGCAAGCAAAGTTTCTGCCATTTGTCTCCCCATGTCGTCTATATAATTGTGGATCTCAACATGATATCCCACAGCGTTTAGGATCCTAGCGATCGTATCCCCAATCACCGCATTCCGTCCATGCCCTATGTGAAGCGGTTTAGTTGGATTCACACTGGTATGCTCTATTATGATTTTCCCGCGTCCAGGATCAAGATGTCCATATCTCTCGCCAGATTTTTCAATCGCAGAAAACGTGAGTGTGGCCAATTTCGAAACATCTACGAAGAAATTAATGTAGTTTCCAACTGTCTCGACCTTTGTGATCAGACCAGAGGGTTTTATTGCCTTGGAAAGTTCCGTGGCAAGCCAAGTCGGGGATTTATGCAACGTTTTCGCGAGTTCGAAGCAGATGGTGGACGCCAAGTCTCCAAACTTTGGGTCAGGAGGAAACTCTAGTGTATCTTCCACTGGTTTTGGAGACTTCCAGCCCAACTCGGATAAAGCTCCTTCAACTGCTTCACACACATCTCGTTTGAACTTTCCCCAGGGGTTGGACTCCATATTTATCATGATTTTTTTGGAGTTGGAGCCCAATAAGGTTTACACACTGAAATAAGCGTGGGGATCTGTTGAAGTACTATGTTCAAATGGATGTTATCTCCTTCTCACTAAGAAGACAAGTATCCCCGCTACCGCAATCACGACTAATATCACTGCCACAATGATTCCAAGTGTGAGCCAGTCCGTTCCTCTTGATCCAAGTCCGGCAATGCCGCTCATGGCTTCATCTTTTGTCATCGGATTCATCGTGAACAACGCTTGATCTTCGCCTACCTCTGCTGCACCGAGTGAGAACATTGATAGTTCATCCTGATTCCCTGTCGTCATTGTACTCATGACGTCACCAAGTGAGAGCTCTTCAGCCACTATGTAACCACTATCAGGGGAATAGTATATCACGCTCGCTGGCATGAAAGGAATGGTGTCCTCCATTCCTGTTCCGGAGAGAACTATCTTATACGCTGTGGTCACCGAGCCATCTGGAAGCGTAAAGTTCTGAGTTTCCAAGCATGTTGCTGTGAGGGATATCGAAACGGTGGTGTCCAGTGGTTCATTTATTGACTGGGTTCCAAATCCGGGAATGTTGATCGTTCCAGATACATTGCCGGTTACTGTGGCCGTTGAGTTTATCAGCCAGTTCTCACCGACCGTGATCGGAAAATCAAACATGTCCAACGGCGGATCATAGGTTACTTGAAAGTCTCCGGAGAGATCCAAGGAAGCGCTACCGCTCAAGGAACCCAATTCAGTTGTGTTGAAACCGCTGCCTGAAAATGATATGTCCATCTTCATGTCTATGGTTCCTTCCATTTGAGTGACCGCAAGATTGTTTTTTGCGTGATAGGTCGTGCCATTTATTGTTATACTCATGAAAATTTCTGCTGATCCAGATCCTGACTGTCCTCCATAACTGCTACTGAAACTCAGCACCGTATTTATCCCCATTCCTTCGTTAACTTCCATGGTATAGCATTGCTCGTCTTCTCCAACGACCTCATGTACTATGTAACAGCTCATGTC
>QMWE01000028.1 GCA_003661465.1 Hadesarchaea archaeon | reverse complement strand
GATGTTCAAAATGGTACGGACGCTTCCCTCACCCACCCCCAATTTTTTTGCTAGTTCCATTCGCCCCACTCTTCTCCGACTAGCTATGATTTCTAATGCCCGCTGGATGTGTATTTTGGAAAACCTGGGCAATGGACCTCTAAACGGCAAGCTGAACACCGCTCTTCCACATCTTTATTAATACAACGACAATTTATCGGTTCTGTTTCACATTCATGATGCGGCATGTCAAAAAGAAGGATTCTGGCCTTCTTCGACCCCCTAGGTTCAAACTATTATCTTGCATGTCCACGCATCGAAGACGCCAAGTGGCTCCTGATTTTGGGACAATCGCGGCTCGGATTTATTGATTCATCTTCCTACTTGAACAAAATTTAAGGCATGAGTTTGTATATAATACAGAGTGCACAGGAGGCCAAACTTGTGACTTCTCAAGTCGTCCTAACGATGGATCGAACTCTCGCATCTGAATATGGCGGTTCACTCTTCGTTGGATTTGCTGCCTGTGCTCCCAAACTTATTCCTGATCCCCTTTACCGCTTTTTCCTGTGCCCTTCTGTGGAAGCTAAAAAACACATGGCTGTAGCTGCCCCCGCAGGAACAAGAAAGATGGAAGCTGCTCTGTCGGAAGCCGGAATCGATGTTGTGGTGGCCCATCCCGAGCACTTGGAGGAGGTCATTGGCAGGGAGACAAAGGTGGTCGGCATAACTTCTAATGATCCAAGAGGATTTGGGCCAGCATCATCCACATTTAGTAGCCTCCTAGAAAGAAAAACCTTCTCTGCCCTTTTCTTCGAGCAAACAGTTGAAAAAGTGAGGGAGATTTTAGACTCAAATGGAGGAGGAAAACTGATAGTGGGTGGGCCAGGGGCATGGCAACTGGAAGACGAAGAAGTGTTGGACAAGTATGGTATCGACTGTGTAATTATAGGAGAAGGAGAAATCACCGGTGTGGAGATCGTTAAACGTGCGCTGAGAGGGGAGCCCATTCCCCGGGTGGTCCATGGAGAGATGGTTCCCTTGGAGCGAATCCCAAATATCAAGCACAAAACGATCGGCGGTCTTATTGAAATCTCCAGAGGCTGTGGGAGGGGATGTCGGTTTTGTCTTCCCAACCTCAAGTTTCTGAGATCTAGACCTCTACACCAGATCTTGGAGGAAGTAAAAATCAACTTGAGAGAAGGGTCGGAGGGCGTTTGTTTGCATGCGGAGGATGTACTCCGCTATGGGGCAAAAGGTCCAATTCCTGATGAAACCAAAGTAATTCAGCTCTTTGAGCAAGTCTCAAAGCTCACTCCACATGTATGGATATCTCACTTCGCTTTCGCTTCTGTGGCGTGCAGGCCCGATTTGATCAGAAAAATCACAGAACTGCTCGATAGCCGTGGAAACAAGGCTCCGTGGTATTCCGGTCAGGTAGGGATTGAAACCGCCTCACCTGAACTCGTGAAGCGGTACATGCCAGGGAAGCCTCTCCCGTTTAAGCCAGAGGAGTGGAGTGAAGTCGTTATCAGAGCACACGAGATTTTGGCTGAAAACAGGTGGGTCCCCTGCTCTACCCTTATCTCTGGGCTTCCCGGCGAAACCCCCCAGGACGTTGAACTGACGATCGAACTTGTTGAAAAATTGCGCGGGTTCAAGTCCCTCATCGTTCCACTCTTCTTCGTTCCCATAGGGCAGCTGAATGGAGGTCAATTTTTCCTCAAGGAACATATGCTGCCAGAACACTGGAAGTTGCTTGCTACGTGCATGGAGCACGACTTTAAGTGGGCACCAAAACTGGCAGAAGAACATCTTCACAACCGAATTCAAAAGTTTTTTGTCAAAGAAGTAGTGTTGCGGTCTTTTCGGCATCAGCTGAAAGGGCCTTTAAGACTCATGAAGGAAGGAATCGACCCGACAAAAGAAGTATCTTCTGCTCCCATTTCAAGGTTAGCCCCCATAGAAGCTTAGTGCACACCAATCGCAAGTGCCTCTCTAGTGCTACTCCACTGCAGGTAGAGTTCTGTTCTGCCCCCAATTTTTATAACAACTCTGCGGGGACCGGATCCATGGCACCTCACCATGCCTCAACTCAAACCGCGCCATCGACATCTAATGGGCACAGCCTTAAAAACATGCGCTGGTGCCAATTTAGTTTGCATTCAAGAACCACAAACTTTTTTAACGTCAAGTAGCGAGAAAAGCCAGGAGAATCATGAACGTGAAAGAAATAGAGAAAAAAATTGAGTCAACGCCGACACCCGCGGTAAAGAAAGTAGCTTGCGCATTTTCCGGCGGATTGGACTCAAGTCTTGGCATCGAGCTCCTCCGTAGAAAATACAGGGCCAAAGAAATCGTTCCCATCACCGTGGATGTTGGACAAGGAGAACAAGAACTCGAGATGTCGAAACGCCATGGCAAAGCTCTGGGAGTGGAACCAATTTTCATCGACGCCAAAGAGGAGTTTACCAAGGAATGGGTCAGCATGGCGATAAAAGCCAACTCGGACTACGAAGGCTATCCTGTATCCACATCCATGACACGACAGCTCATTGCCAGAAAAGTTGCGGAAAAAGCTGTAGAATTGGGCTGCGATGCGTTGTTGGAGGGAAGCAGCGGCAAGGGCAACGATCAGTATCGAATGCATAACGTCTTCACCTTATTTGCTCCAAAATTGGAGATTCTCGTTCCGGTCAGGGATTTTGACCTGACGAGAAAGGAGGAAGAAGCCCTTTGCAAAGCGTGGGGGGTACCGGTAGCGGAAACCATCACAGGAGGCGACGACAAGACGCTTTGGTGCCGTTCAATCGCGAGCGGCGCGATAGATCTTGATCAAGAGCTTCCGAAGGACATCTGGATGTGGCTAAAAGTTCCCGAAGAAGCCAAAAATGAACCTACAATGGTGGAGATAGAGTTCAAAGAAGGAGTGCCGATCTCCCTCAACGGAAAGCAAATGCCTTTGGACCAGCTGATATTCGAGTTAAATTACATAGCTGGAGAAAACGGAATCGGCCGAATAGATATGTTCGAGGACGGGATAATGAACTTAAAATCTAGGGAAATATACGAGGCGCCTGCCGCCCACGTTATTTTGACCCTGCATAGAGATCTAGAACAGTTTTGCTTGACAAAAGACGAGTTGATGTTCAAAAAAATCGTGGATCAGAAATGGGCGTATTTGATGTATCACGGAGATGCCTATCATCCTCTGAGATACGAACTTGAAGCGTTCATCGATCAATCACAAAAGCCCGTGGAGGGGAAATACAAAGTCAAACTTTACAAAGGTAGTTTGGAGATAGTGAAGCGAAGCTCTCCAACAGGGTTGTTTGCTCCAGAACTTCGTTCAATCAAGACTACCGGTTTTGATCAAAAGATGTCTAAGGGTGCTGCACAAGTTCGTGGTCTACTGTATCAAGTTTTAGCTATGAGAAAAAGAGTGAAGCCATGACGAAATTGTGGGACAAGGGATACAGGTTGGACCCGGCGATAGAGGAGTTTACAGTTGGAGAAGATCACATTTTGGACTTGAATCTGATCAGGGCAGACGTCTTCGGAAGCATAGCTCATGCAAAGATGCTTTCAGAAATAGGGGTCCTGACCTCCGCAGAGTTCATGAAACTCAAAAAATGCTTGCTAGAAATTCTTTCCGCCGAAAAGAGAGGAAAATTCAAGATAAATTTGGAGGATGAAGACGTCCACACCGCTGTGGAAAACTTCTTAACCAAAAAACTTGGAGATCTTGGAAAAAAAATCCACACTGGACGCTCTCGCAATGATCAGGTATTGGTGGACATTAGGATATTCACCAGAGAAAAGTTGCTCGATATACAAATGGAGGTATTAAACCTAGCGCGTGTCTTGACGAGGTTCGCTGCGCATCACAGAAACATCCCGATGCCGGGACGAACTCACACACAGAGGGCCATGCCCTCCTCAGTTGGTTTATGGGCTTCAGCATTTGCCGAATCTCTTATGGATGATCTCGAAGTGTTGAAAATCGCATATCAGTTGAACAACCAATGCCCTCTGGGATCAGCTGCCAGTTATGGTGTACCACTTCCAATAGATCGCCAGCTCGTGAGCGATCTGTTGGGTTTCGAAAAAGTACAGAATAATGTGCTATATGCGAACAATAGCAGGGGAAAAATTGAGACGATTGTCGTTTTCTCCCTTCTACAAGTTGTTGAGGACCTCTCCAAGCTTTCCAATGACCTCATCTTTTTCAGCATCCCCGAGATCGGTTATTTCACCCTACCCAAGGAGTACGCTTCCGGCTCAAGTATAATGCCCCAAAAACAGAACCCGTGCGTGCTTGAGTTGGTTCGTGCCCGCTCCGCACTGGTTCTCTCCCGATTACTCCAGTTGGTGATGATCATCCGAAATCTTCCATCCGGGTACAACCGGGACTTTCAGGAGACAAAGAAGCCATTGATGGAATCGCTTGAGACCACGGAAAAATGTTTGAAAATTATTGCTAAGGTTTTTGGTCATCTTGGAGTAAACAAAGATGTCCTTCTAAATTCATTTACTCCAGAAATCTTTGCGGCAGACAAGGCGCTGAAACTGGCGGTGGAAGAGGGAGTACCTTTCCGTGATGCTTATAAAAAAGTTGCTAAGGAGCTGAGCAGACTTAAATCTGAAGATCCTGTAAAAAATATCCTGTCCAAAAAGCATGTGGGCGCCCCTGGGAACCTGAGTTTGGAGAAGCTGATAAGAAAAATAAATTTAGAAATGAATTCCGTCCGAAAGGAAAAGGCACGGCTTCAAAAAGTGTGGGCCAGCCTGCAAAAACTTTAGAACCTCTTTAAAAGCCAGAGAAGCAGGCTTTTCTGGGCGTGAAGCCTGTTTTCAGCCTGATCCCAAACAACAGAATGCGATCCGTCAATAACTTCATCGGTAACTTCTATCCCACGCATGGCTGGAAGACAGTGCATGAATATCACGTCGCGTTTGGCTAGGGCCAAAAGTTGTGGGTTAACCTGATATCCTTTGAAGGCTTTCAATCTGGCTTCCCTCTCTTTTTCCATCCCCATCGAAACGAAAACGTCTGTATACACCACATCGGCTTCCGAGACGGCCTCTTCTGGATTGTGCGTTATCTCTACTTTGCTTCCGTTCTTACGCGCGTTTAACTTCGCTTTCTCTGTTATTTCCTGGGATGGTTCGTATCCGCCGGGACACGCCAAAGAGATATCCGCTCCAACCAACGTGCACCCTAGCATCAGAGAATTGCAAACGTTGTTCCCATCTCCGACCCACGCCACCTTTATACCTCTCAGCCCCCCCTTGTGTTCCTGAATGGTCATGAGGTCGGCCAACGTCTGACATGGGTGATGAAGATCCGTCAGTGCGTTTATCACCGGAACATCGGAGTATCTTGCAAGCTCCACGATGTCCTCATGTCTAAACAATCTGGCCGTTATCACGTCGACATATCTGGAAAGCGTTCTGGCCGTATCGGCGATAGTCTCTCCACGACCGAGTTGGAGGTCGTTCCATCCCAGGTATATCGCGTGCCCCCCAAGCTGTGTCATGCCCGTCTCAAAACTCACCCTCGTGCGCGTTGATGGTTTTGAGAAGATCATGGCGAGAGTTTTTCCACGAAGGGGCTCGGATATCATCCCGCTGTGCTGTTTCTTCTTTAAGTCTGCCGCCCCTTTCAAGACGGTTTTGATCTCTGCCGCTGTCAGATCCTGGATGGACAGGAAATGTTTTACCTTCATGTTATCCCGATCAATATTTTGTCCATAACCTCTACCAATCCATCGATATCTTTTTTCTCAACTATAAGAGGTGGCGTGAACCTCAAAACCTTTTCAGCAGTACGGTTGATGAGATAACCTTCTTTTCTTGACATTTCGACCAATATTTCGGCAAATCTCCTTTCGGACAACTCCATCCCCACCAATAAACCAAGACCTCTTACATCTTCCACCTGCGGGTGTTTTTCTGCGAGCTCAACCAGGCGTCTTTTGAAGTACCTTCCGAGCTTAGCGGCTCGTCGTGGAAGGTTTTCCTTCTTCATCACCCGTATCACGGCTTTTGCAGCTTCACATGCAAGCGGATTTCCTCCAAATGTAGATGCATGATCTCCCGGCGAAAAAGAGCGCATCACCTCGTTTCTTGCTCCCAAACAGCCGATGGGGAACCCGCCTCCAAGCGCCTTTGCCATTGTGAGCTCATCCGGGTTCACGCCCCAATGCTGGCAGGCAAACCATTTTCCAGTGCGACCGATTCCAGTTTGAACCTCGTCGCAGATGAGGATCGCGCCGTATTCATCGCATAGTTTTTTTAGTCCTGGTAAAAAATCCTCAGATGGCACGTTTACGCCTCCCTCCCCCTGCACTGGTTCAACCACAACGGCAGCGGTTCGGTCACCTATCACGCGTTCCACAGCGGACAAATCATCAAACGGCACGAAATCGAAAATTTGGGGAATGACCATCTCAAATGGTTTCCTGTAAGGGGGATTCCAAGTGGCACCAACAGTGGCTATGGTCCTACCGTGAAAAGACCCTTTCATGGCGATGATGCGCGAGCGCTTGGTATGTTTTACGGCCAGCTTAAAAGCTCCCTCGACGGCTTCCGCTCCAGAGTTGCAGAAGAAAAATTTTCCTATGGATTTTGGTGTGACACGAGCGAGTAAAGTAGCCAGTTCCTCCTGGGGCTTGATGCGATACAGGTTGGAGACGTGCATCAGCTTTTTAGCCTGCGTGCAGATGGCTTTCGTCAAAGTGGGATGAGAGTGTCCCAGTGAACAAACAGCGACTCCGCCAACAAAATCTGTATATCTTCTACCTTGGGAATCCCAGAGGTACATCCCCTTTCCTCTGACGGGTGTAAGAGGTTGCCGACTGTAAGTAGGGGCGATGTGGTAATCACTTGAGTTTTTCATTCATTTTCCCCGCCCGCTCTATCATTGTGCCCACGCCGCTTTTGGTCAATATTTCAAGTAAGAGGACATGAGGCGTCGTACCCTTTAGGATATGAGCTCGTTCAACACCACCCTGAACTGCTTTCAAACAAGCTTCCACCTTCGGGATCATGCCCCTTTTGATCACGCCCTCTTGAATCAGTTTTTGTGCCTCATCAACCGTCAATGTCGGTATCAACGTCTTTTCATCATTCGGATTGCGCATAACGCCTAAGACGTCCGTGAGTAAGATTAGTTTTTTGGCTTTTATCGCCATCGCTATCTCAGCTGCAGCTATGTCGGCGTTTATGTTGAGGCTACGACCTTCTCCATTTACGCCAATAGGTGCGACCACAGGGATACAGCCGCTCTTCACGAGATTGTTGATGATAGCTGGCTCCACTTTCTCTACCTCTCCAACAAATCCCAGATCTACCTCCACCTCCTTTCCCGTACTACTGGTGGTTTTGTAGATCAACTTGCGCGCACGAATCAGATTTCCATCCACCCCGGAGATCCCAAAGGCCTTCCCTCCGTGCTGGTTGATCCCGAGCACTATCTGCTTGTTGATTTTTCCAGCCAGTTGCTCGTGCAGGATTTCTATCGTTTTTTCGTCCGTTACACGAAGTCCTTCGATGAACTTTGGTTTTATCTTAAGTTTGCGCATTTCCTCGGTTATCTCCGGACCCCCACCGTGAACTAACACTATTTTCATCCCAAACAGGTTGAGTAAAACGACATCCTTGAGGAGGGAGTCTAGCATTTTCTCCTCGCCAAGAACGCTGCCTCCGAGTTTGATGACTATAGTCTTACCGTGAAATTCTTGGATGAAAGGAAGGGCTTCCAGCATTACCTTGGCACGATCCTGCATCCCATCACGCTTCGATTTCATTAATTTACATTATTTACTTAAAGATTTGCTAAGCAGTTGTATCTCGGGCCAAGTTCCCGTAATATCAAGAGTATGTCTCTACCTCAGAGTACCCTGCAGTTTCTTCTACTGAGATTTAATTAAGCAGGCACGAGAGTGGGAAGTGGAGGTGAAATTAAAATGAAACGGACTTATGTGATGGCGGGCATTTTCATAGCGGTCATCCTTCTAATGGCTGGATTTAGCTACTGTTGGACGAGCAGAAGCTTGGCAGAAAAAGATAGTGAGATAAGCTCGTTGCAAGGTCAGATTGAAGATACGCAAAATTTTGAAAAGCTGCTGCTAAAGGGCATAGGATATCAAAAAGATGCCCTGGTAAATCAAGGACGTGCGGATTCTGAATACGACGCTTTCAGCATGAATTATAAAGACGGCTATTATTTAATGGCGGAGACTCACGCCAAAAGCGCGCAAATTTACTATGACTACGCTGTAAGTGGTTTTGAAAATGCAAAGATTTATTTTGAGCAAGCTAGGAACTGCGCCCCTAACGACAAATACACGCACCTAATCGACAACTACATCGGAGTGGCTGAATACGGGGTAAAATTGTATAACGAGATGTCTCAAGCGTCGAAATACTTCGCGTCTGCATGCAAATATTATGCTCAGGGATCTTTGGAAGCTGGAGACGAAGCATCGAGCACAGCGAACGAACACATGGCAACATATGACAACTGGGTATCCGTTTACAACGAGTATCTCGCCAATACCGATGATTTGCTGGATGATTGTTGACACTCCCCGCGAATAAATCCGGGGGATTCTTGGAAGCTCACGCCCGAACCTCCAATGGGTGTGCCATCACCCGGTTGACGTGCCCTCCGTTTCGGACGGCACCTATGTTCAAAGCTCCTACCACATCGCGGTGCGCCTCTACCTCACACGACTTGCACTTTAGTAGCCTGCCGCGCTTCACCAGCGCCCCGCTCCCGCACCAAGGACAGCAGCTTGAAGTTCCGCGCTCGTTCACCGTTTCGACTGAAATCCCGAATTCCTCTGCTACTTCCTGGATACGCTGCATGAGGTATCGGTGGCTCCAGAAGTTGTGTGTCATCATGTTCGTTTTCCTGCCACCATCCGTGTTCGCCAATATGTCTTTCAAGTCTCCAGCAACTACCTTTGACACTCCCTCTTTCCACATGCGTTCTACTGCTCTTCGCACCACCGTGTTCACGTGCTGCCTGAACCTCAGCGTCCGCCGCCTGAACAGCGCTCGGATTCGTTTTGTGCTTCGCTTTCCGTTCGTCTTCGCCGCAATCGACTTCAGTTCGTCTATCCGATGCGAGAGATACCACCAGTCCGCGAGCGCCCGCCTCCCGCTGTACGCGAGCGCCTGCCGCTCCCCATC